>USEW01000037.1 GCA_900553845.1 uncultured bacterium | reverse complement strand
TCTGATAAATACTTCCAATAGCTTGAACGGTTTGTTGTTTAAGCTCAACTGAACCGTTTTGAAGTTCATTTTTTAAGCCATTAATCAAAACTTGATTAAGTCTATCAGGTGAAGTATGATAAATGCTTCCAAGGATTGTGATAAATGCTAAATTGTTGACAGGAAAATTTTCTTCTGTTATACCTTGAATACTTTGCAAGATATCCTCGTCAATTTTATTTGTATTTATGACATTTTTTGTAGATACATGATAATTATCTCTTATCATAGTCCCAATAAAGTGGTATAAGTTATCAATGTCTGCTTTTGTTCTTATGCAAGTAACAGCATTAGCATTCTCATTTTCAATATTGGTAACACTTGTTATTGTTAAATTATTACCATCAACTTTTCCTTGTATTCTCAAAATACGTTCACTATCATTTGGAATAAAAATAAAAGAGTTTGCATTATCTAAATAAATTTGACACTTAGATTCATAACAAGTACACCAATTTGAACCTGCCAGGTTTTGTAATCGTCTTATTTGTAAATTATCATGTTCTTTATCATTGTTAAGTTGTTCAATGTTATAAGCTTTGCCGATAACTTTACCGTTTCCATCTGTAATTTCTATAATTTCACAATTTTTGAATAATTCTGTTGTTAGGTTTTTTTTATACGTTGAAAGGAACTCTTGAGGTTTATCTTGACAAGACGTTAGTGTATCTTTGGCAATCTGTTCGTCAAAAAAATAATATCTATTATTTTGTCTTATGGCCTCTGTAGATGGAAATAAATTAGAAAGTTGTTTAGCTTGAAGATATAGTGTTACTTTATCTCTAAATTTTTTTTCAGGTTCTGCTTCACTTGCATCTATTTGCCTATAAATATTTTCAAAAAAGCTGCTCCATTTCTCACGATCTTCAAAGGAACTTAACTCAGTAGGTTTAATATCCTTTATTTCTTTAAAAATTTCAATGCATGCATTATTTAAAGCATCTATTGCTTTATCTGTAATAGTCAATTGGCTATTCCTGTGCAAGCTGAAATAATCTTGAATAAACTGAGGCATATTATGATTTTTTTGAAGACTTTTATAAAAATCTTTTAGAGAGTCAAAATGCTTTTTAGATTCTGATTGGTGTGCATTCTTGGCTCGTTGTGTATTACTAAGATTTTTTGTTAGCATTTTTAATTCATTTTTTTCTTCTATTGTTAAACCTTCCTTTTTTTCCTTATGTTCCAATTCTCTTTTACGAGCTGACATTTCTTTTTTTGTATTAGGACCGTGAATAATAGAACTTAAAACCCCCGAATTTTCCCCTGTCATTTGATATTGGCCCATAAGTGGCTGTTCGGTTTCAACATTATTAGAAGTATCAGTATTTTTTGTAGCTAGTTTCTTTGTCTTATCAGCCATTGCTGAAAGACTTTGTGCAGTTTTTGTAAAAACGCTTGATATGATTATATTTGTATTTTGATTCATGTTCTTTATCTCCATACTTACTATAAATATAATAAAACAAACAATGATACAAAATTGACAAAAAAATATCAATATTAAATTTTGTTAATTTTTGTTGTAAAATAAAAATAAACTTTAGGATTTAATTAATGAGTGTAAAAATAAATAATTTAACCAAAATATATGATAATAAAAAGGTTTTAGATGACATATCCATTGAAATAAAAGATGGTGAAATTTTGTCAGTTGTGGGTTTTTCAGGTTCTGGTAAAAGTACACTGCTTAAAATTATTTCAGGGCTAATTGAACCTGATGGAGGCAATTTTGAAGTATCAGAAGGTGATGTTGCAATGGTTTTTCAATACAGCGCTTTATTTGACTCTTTGAATGTCTATGATAATATTACATTTGCATTCGCCGAACGCAAAGAATATCGAAAAAAATATACTAAAGAAAAGTTAAATGAAATTGTTAAAGAAAAACTTAAACAGGTTGGTTTAGAAGGGATAGAAAATAAATTTCCGCATGAGTTATCAGGCGGTATGCAAAAACGTGTAAGTTTTGCACGGGCTATTGTAACAAATCCCAAAACTATACTATATGACGAGCCCACGTCAGGTCTTGACCCTGTTTCTTCAACTGTTATTGAAGATTATATTTTAAAATTGAGAGAACAATTAAATTCTGCTTCTATTGTAGTAACTCACCAAATGTCAACCATCAGAAGGTGTTCTGATTATGTAGTTATGCTATATGATGGAAAAATGGTTTTTAAAGGAACTGTTGATGAGCTTTTATCAAAACAAAATCCTTATGCTAAGCAATTTGTTGAGGCAAGTATTGATGGGCCTATGAAATTAATTATTTAATTTTTACGTTATTTTGTTGTAAAATAAATTTAGAACAAGCAAAAAAAAGGAAGTTTATGCGATTTTCATCATCATTTAAAGTTGGTTTGTTAACTATAATATCTTTAATTATATTGATATTTAGTGTTTTATGGATAAAAGGACGTGCTTTAAGTACAGCAACACGTATAACTGTTAATTTTAAAGATGCAAATGGTATGCGTCCAGGCAACGGCGTTCAGCTCATGGGGCTTCGTGTCGGGCAGGTTGAAGAAGTTACACCATATATTGATGATGAAAATAGTTATGTAAAAATTAAATTTGTTATTACTGAGAAAAATGTTTCAATTCCATTAGCTTCAAGTATTTCAATACAGCAATCAGGACTTATTGGTGAACAATTTTTAGAAATAACTCCACCGCAAGTCCGAACTTTATATATAGGTGCAAATAATTCAAATGAACTTATACATTCAGACAGTGATGTTGTTATGAATTTAAGTAATGAAAAAAATATAGTAGTTGGACGAATTGAAAATGTTGAAGTTATAAAATCTAATTTGTTACCAAATGATGTTAAAGAAATTATAAAAACCAACTTTGCTTATAAAATTAATTATATAATTACAATGCCGGGTTTGATACTTCCTTATGAGGAAATTTCAGGCAAAATAATTAATGATAAGAATCATAATAAACTAAAACTTTTTAGCTTAAATAATGAGCATTTTAACAAGCCTAAAGAATGTTTAAAATATACTGTTATTGAACCTTTAAGATTATCTGATTTTATGGATTTGCAATATAGAAGTGCAAAAGCTTTTACCGAAACAAATACAAGGCTTGCACAATTGTTATCTGATGATGTAATTGTCCAGCTTAAAGAATCTGTTGATAACATTCGTATTTTAACTCAAACAGCTAATACTACATTGGAAAAAGCACAGCTTTTGATTGATAATTCCCGTCAGGATTTAAATGAGTTGATGCAAATGGCAAATGAGGTTAGTGATAAAATAATTCTTCTTACTGATAATCTAAATGAAGTTGTTGGCGATGAAACATTTAAAACCACTTTAACAACTACTGCTCAAAGCGTTAACAGACTTTCGATGAATTTAAATTCAATTATTGAAGATCCCTCTACAAAACAAACTATGGAAAATATAAAAATTATAAGCTCAAATTTATCTCAGATTTCTTCCTATGTAAATGATGCAACATCTGACCCGCAATTAAAAGCAAATGTTAATAAAACTGTATCCAAACTTAATACGGCATTAGATGAACTTGCAATTACTTTAAATACTGTTAATACCGTTACAGCTTCTGATAAATGCTTGATTAAGAGAACTTTAAATGATGTTTCACAAACAGCTTCAAACTTAAAGAAATTTTCAACAAAATTGAATAAAAGATTTTTATTATTTAGACTAATGTTTTAATAATTTATGAAAGTATTTATTACAAAATTTCACTATCAAAAAAAAATTAACATATTAAGCATTTTATTGTTTATTTTTTTATTTTTTCCTTCTTTAATTTATTTTTTCATTACTAATATTCGTAATTTTTTATATGATAAAAAAATTTTAAAAAGTTATAAAGACGATAAAGCTTTTGTTATTTCAGTTGGTAACCTGACAACGGGTGGGACAGGAAAGACTCCTGTTGTTATAATGCTTGGTAATTATTTTACTAACGTTAAAAATGAAAAAACAGCCATTATTTTGCGCGGGTATGGTGGAAAGTTGAATAATAAGAATGTAAATATTATAAAAAATAATGGTAATATTTTTTATAATGCCAATATTTGTGGTGATGAAGCGTTTTTGATAGCTAAAAATACTTCTTATAATTGTATTGTGCTTACTTCAAAAAATAGAGTAAAAGCAATAAAATATGCTTCGTCAGAATTAAATTGCAAGACAATAATACTTGATGATTGTTTCCAGCATCGTAAAATCAAACCACATCTTAACTTGCTTTTAGTTGACAGTAGAAAACAATTTGGAAATGGCTTTGTTTTACCATTTGGTCCATTAAGAGAATCAAAAAAATCAATAAAAAAAAGAGTGGATAAAATTATTATTGTTGACAAGGAAAATAATAATGACCTAAATATTGATAGTCTTATTGATTCGTATAGAGAAAAATATAATAAGCCAGTAATAGAATGCAAAATGCGATTTTCAAAAATATATTTTTTAAATGACGAAAAACAAAATGATATAAGTGATTATATTAATAAAGTTTTTGCTTTTTCGGCAATTGGTTCTCCAAATCAATTTTATCAGAATTGTAAAAAATATAATCTTCTAGGTGCAAAATCATATTCTGATCATCATGTTTATTTACAAAGTGATATTGACGAATTAAATGTTCTAGCTAAGAAACAAAATGTAAAAATGCTGATAACAACTGAAAAAGATGCCGTAAAATTGACATCTTTTGGTTCTGATTTAAAAATTTGTGTGCTTAAAATTGAGCCTATAATTAATTTAGATAAATTGTTTGAATGATTTATTTGTTTATAATTGGTATTACATCATTTAAATAAGCAAAACTTAAAGCATTTGTTATTACTTCACTTGGATTAATTATGCTGCATTTTATATTATTTTGAGAACATAATTTGAAAATGTCGACAAATATATTAACATTTTCCTTATCAAAAAGAAATACCTTTGATAAATCTAAAAGAATTTCATTATATTTTGATAAAACTGATAAATTTATATCTTTAGCTAATTCGTTAATAGCATAAGTTGAAGCCATGTTGTAAACTGTATAATAGATAGTATTATTTTCAATTGTATGTTTTGAAAATATTTCCTGTTGGTTTCTTTCTATTGTTTCTCCTAAAAAGTTTAAAATATCACTATGCCAATCTTTTGACTTAACGATAAATTTATCAGCACCTAATTCTAGTGCTTTAGCAATAATTTGTTTATCATGCGAACCTGAAATAGCTACAATTTTTAGATTTTTATTTTGTTTATTTTTATAATTTATTAAAGATTTAATTAGTCTAAACCCATCACCACACTCAGGCAAATAAATATCAGTTAAAACATAATTAAAAGTATGTTTTTTTAAAAGATCATTTGCTTCATCAATGTTTCTTGCAATAAGTGGGTTTATACCTATTTTGTTAAAAAGTTTAGTAAGTTGATATAAAGAAAGTTCCAAATCGTCAGCAATAAGGACTTTAGTTTGAACACGTTGTTTTGACGATGGTCCCAATTCAAAAAAATTCATTTTACGCTCAATCTCAATTAAAGCTTTTGAAATAAATTCACCAGTCATATAAATATTTTTATATTCAATTCCTGCAAGTTCAAATAGCTTTGCAAGCTGTTCGTTTGTAATTTCCATTAATTCAATCCTTTTAAAATTTATATATTTATTATACAATATATTATATGAAAAGTGTAGAGTTAAAAATAAAGAAACTTAATGTAAATGCTAAAGTTCCAGAGTTTAAAACTCAAGGTGCTGCGGGTTGTGATTTATGTGCACTATTGGAAAAAGAGGTAATTATAAAACCGCTTGAACGTAAACTTATACCAACCGGGTTGTCAATTGAGCTTCCAAGTGGTTATGAAGCGCAAATAAGACCGCGTTCTGGTTTAAGTTTAAAACATGGCATAACCTTAATTAATGCAGTTGGTACAATTGATTCAGATTATCGGGGTGAAATTCTTGTGCCGCTTGTTAATCTATCAAATGAACCTTATGCCATCAAGCCATACGAACGTATATGCCAGATGGTTATTAATAAAGTTGAGGTTCCTAAAATTATTGTTGTTGAGGAATTGAACGAAACAGTTAGAAGCTCGGGCGGGTTTGGCTCAACCGGGGTAATTTGAAAAAAACAAAGGCGGCGCAGCCGACAAATTTGCGATATTTAAATTGAAAAACTGTCGGCTGCGCCGCCTAAGACAAATTAATATTCATTTGCAAAAAATTCAAAAATATCTTTATTTTCGTTCCATAAAGTATTTTTGTCTTCATTTTTTGGTAACTCAAGTGTTATTGTAGGTATTTCCAATTCAATCCCACAATATGTACCGAAACTTCCTGGTGTTGGATAGCCTATATTTTCCTCGATTTTATAACCGTTAATTTGTGATATTTTTTGCGCTATTTTTAATGTCTCTTTATATGGTCCGTCAAAATTGACGCAACGATATGGTTGATGAAGCGAAAGAATGCAATCCGGCTTGTATTGCTCTATTATCTTTATTAAGCTTTGAGTCTCCTGTTCACTTCCTTTATATTCTCCTCCATAATAGTCATCTTTTATTTTTGACAATTCCCAGTTTTTTGTTGGAAAATTACGGTTTAAATCAACACCGTTTTTATTGACACGTGTATTTTTAGCCTTCCCTGTTTCATTTACAACCGGAATAAAGATAATTCTATTTTTTATTATTTTAGGATTTAAAGAAATATATTTGCGAATTAAAAACTCACCATCTTGTTCGTCACCATGAAAAACCCCTAAAATTAAAAGGGTTTTATTATATTGTGTTTCATTAAATTTGATTATTTCCATATTTAAAATTTTTCTATTTTATAATTTCACAGCCGGAAGAAGTTCCCAAAGTGTCAGCGCCTGCTTCAATAAGAGATAGTGCATCTTCTTTTGTTTTTATGCCGCCTGAGGCTTTAACTTTTAAGCCATATGGTTTTACAAGATTTGATAATAATTTTATTTTTTCAACGGTTGCTCCTAAACCGTTTTTAGCAAATCCAGTTGATGTTTTAACATAGTCAACTTTTTGTTTAATGCATATTTCACAAGTTTTTTTTATCTCATCATCATTTAAATAATCCGTTTCCAAAATAACCTTCAAAACTTTATTAAAACTTGCTTCACGAACTTTTTTTATGTCATTTTCAATTAAATCCCATTTGTGAGAACGTGCAAAACCAATATTTATTACCATATCAACTTCATCTGTACCATCTTCAATTGCTTTTTTTGCTTCAAATGCTTTAACATCGCTATCATTTGCTCCTAAAGGAAAACCAATAACTGTTACAAGTTTTATATTTTTATTTTGAATCTTTCCTTTTGCATATTTTATATAGCAAGGTGGAATACAAATGCCCAAAAAATTGTTTTCAACAGCTTCATTGATGATAATATCAATATCAGAAAATCTAGCCTTTGCCTTTAAAATAGTATGTTCAATATAGCGGTTTAAGCTCATTATAAAATCTCCTCTAGTGTTTGAATTGTTTTAAACTTTTTATTTGAATGAAATTCAATATATTTATATAAAAACAAAAAGCAGTTTTTACATATTTTTTCACTAGCCATTTTATCATAATAAGTATTTTCGTTAAAGTCTGATTTTTTAAGAGTGTTCAAAAATTCAATTATTTTTTTATTTATGAGCATAGTTTTTGACAAATTAGACATTTTGCATTTACTACAAATCATTCCATGCTGATTGTATGAATAATATGCGTTATTCATATCATCAATAGGTTTGCCGCAATCAACACAAAAATAAAAATCTAAATCAAAGCCTGATATTTTCATCATTTTTAGTTGGAATCTTAAAGTAACAAGCAAAAAATCAAGTTTGAAGTTAGTATTTGCAATTTGTTTTAAAGCGTTAAAAAGTAAGTTATAAATTTGTAATGAATTTGGATCTTTTTCAACTCCAAAATTTATGACAATTTCTGATAAATACATTGAAAATATAAGTTTAACA
The DNA here is from genome assembly GCA_900553845.1 of uncultured bacterium. Classification (GTDB taxonomy): domain Bacteria; phylum Cyanobacteriota; class Vampirovibrionia; order Gastranaerophilales; family Gastranaerophilaceae; genus UMGS1477. The sequence goes on along the minus strand of USEW01000037.1, from coordinate 4,699 downwards.
ATATCGTTCCGAATGTTTTTAAAGGTATTAAGACTTGAGGCGGAACTTATTATATCAAGAGAACGACCTGACTTACAAAATAATTTATTGGCTACAAGTGACTCAACATAAGAAGCAAGTTTACTTTTTGTTTTTTTTACACCTTTTGCAACAAGCCGAACTAAACCCGTTTCTTTTGAGTATGCAAGCAAAATTTTATCATTATCATTTAATGGGTATGTTTTTAAATTAATAGCATCCTGAATGTATTCTTTAGTGTGTATACTATAAGGCATCTAAAATTTTATGTCACCTCGAAGCATTTGATTTAATTGAATTTTGTCATTTGTCACCTTCAATGCTTCTTCAGTTGATATAATATTATTTTTAATTAAATAAACTAAAGACGTATTAAATGAAAGCATTTCGCCAAATGAACCCTGATTAATAAGATTATATATTTCTTGGGTATCATTTTTGACAATAAAATCAGCAACAGTTGGTGTGACAAATAATATTTCACAAACTGGCAATCTATCATTATTAGGGGAATTTTGAATCTTTACAAGTTGTTGAGCAACAGTAACCCGAAGTGTTTCAGCAATTTGCTCACGAATTTTTTCATATTCGGACGGGCTATAAAATGATAAGATTCTATTAATTGTATGATTAGCATCGGTTGTATGTAAAGATGCAAGCACTAAGTGACCGGTTTGAGCAGCCATAAAGGCAATATCCATAGTTTCTTTATCACGAATTTCACCAATTAGGATTATGTCAGGGTCTTGTCTTAATGCATATTTTAATCCGTTTGCATATGATTCGGTATCAAATCCAACCTGACGTTGTGTTATTAAACATTTATTACTTTTATGTACATATTCAATTGGATCTTCAATAGTTATAATATGTTTTTCTTCTTCACTATTAATTTTCCCCAGAACTGCAGCTAAAGTTGAACTTTTTCCGCATCCTGTAGGACCTGTTATCAAAATTAAGCCTGTTTTTATCGTAGATAATCGGTTTATCAATTTGGGTAATTTTAATTCTTCAATAGTTGGAATTTTTGAGGAAACAACGCGAAATACAAGTGAAAAATTACCAAACTGTTTGCTTGCATTAACACGAAATCTGGCTTTCCCTTTCCATTCATATGAAAAATCAAATTCTTTAAAGATTTGACATACATCTTTTGATTCAGGTGGAATAATCTCACTTATTATATTCATGATTGTTGCATCACTTAAAATATAATCCTCATTTATTCTTTTCATTGCGCCAGCTATTCTATAGAAAACAGGTAATCCAACTTGCAAATGAATATCAGAGGCGTTATTTTTGATAGCTTCTTCTAAAATTTCATTTATTTCCACTTTTATTCCCCGTAAATATATTAATAAGTATACAATATTTTTGTAAAAATGTAAATTTTTTTAGTATTTTTTAAATTTATAATATAATAAAATAAATAAAATGTCATCAAAGTGGACTATTGAAGTTTTTAATCCATTTTTATATTCTATTTATAAATAAATTTAATTTGGAGTTTTTAATGTCAATAATTGATAAAATTGAAAATATAGGAAGTCAAATAAATGAACTTTATGAGTTCATTAATAAAAATGAAGATATAAAAGAAGATTGGGAAGAATACAAAAGAACTTTAGCTGTTAATAATGAAAATAAAGCTAAATCAGTATCAATACCTTATATTTTTGAACGAAAATTGAAACAGGGAAAAGAGGATGTAATTTCTATTTATATTGAAAATAAAGATAAGTTATCAAGAATCAGAAAAAAAATATTAACTTCGTTTCAAAATTTTCAAAACACTATTTTTGAAGTAAAGAAAGTTGCAAAAAACGGATTTGAACTTTATAATTTGGTCAATGAAAAAACATATTTTGTCATTTCAATGGTAAAAATGACACATTTTCGTCAAATTGGAAGCGGTGATTATGTCATTGCCCGCATTATTGAATTTGAAAATGACTATTATCTAATTGAATTATCAGATGCTATAAATGCAAGCCAAAAAGAAGCCTGTTATAAATATGCTGTTTCAAAAATAATGGAAAATCCCCAAAGTGCATATATAGATAATAAGGATAAGCAAAAAGTCATTGAAAAATCTATTTCAAAAATGTATAGTAAGTTTTTAAAGCTGTTTAAAAAGGATACCATTATAACAAGTAACAAGGTTGCTGATGATATTATTGAAATTTTTAATAATTATGAACACGATGAAAAAGATTTTGATAATGATAACTTGCAAAAACTTTTGGATGTGAAACCTGAAAGGAAAGAATTTTATAAAATAGATTCTTTTAATATTGAATATAATAATTTTATTGAAAATTCAATGAATGGTTTTAAAAGCAGTAAAAATTCATATGATGTAGGTATAATTTTTGACAAATATTCAGGTTTTTATGCAATTCCTTTTTGGGGTACATTTTGTCGAGTTTTTGAAGAAGAAAGTTATGAAAAAAATGATAAAACAAAAGAATGTATTTCATCATTTTTAGAAAATGATAAAATTTCCTATCGTTTATTTGAAAATTTAAATGAAAAATATCCCAATACTTTCCTTAATCGTATTAATGAAATATTAAATACAAATTACACATTTGAGGAATTTTTAGAAAAATATTATAAAAAACAACTTGGTAAAAAAATATTTTCACCAACTTCAATCCTGTATGCCTCTTCTGCATTTAATGAAGTATTAAATTGTATTGAAAAAAATCAAATGGCAGAAGCTAAAAAGATAAAATTACAATCTATAAATAAAGAAGTTGGTCGAAATGATATGTGTCCTTGCGGTAGTGGAAAAAAATATAAAAATTGTTGTTTAAAATTAACTGTATAAAAAAAAAGACAAATTTAAGCATTACGATTTTTGGCTCAAAAATGTCTTGTGTGAGTTGAAAATGGGAATGAGAATTTGCATACTTAATAAAAGTTAATAACTTACATATTAACCGGAACAAAAAAGTAACTTTATCGACTTTTTTATTAAAGACTTGTTAACTATCAATTATGAAGAATCGGACTTTTTATTTGAGACGGAACAGCAAAAAATATAATGTAAAAAATTAGTGCAAAAATAATTAAATTAATTAATCCCATAGTTACAAAACCTCCTTTTATAATTATAATATTCCCTAAATTAAAGAGTTTGAAACAGGTAAGTTAATAAGTTAAAATATAAAATAAACAGTAAAAAAGAGTATATGTGGATATGAGTATTGATAAAATTAAACTTAGGCAATTATTTTCCAATATGTGTTGTTCAAATTGCAGAACTGATTTTGATGAAAATGCAATAAATATAGTTCGGGAAGAGGAAGGTATGTTTGTTTTAAAAATTACCTGTCCTAAATGTCAAAAAACTTTTGGACTAGCATTTTTAGGTATAAATACAATTGATTTAAAACAAAAATATACAAATGATGAAATGGAATTAAATTTTGTGCCGCTTGAAGCTGAACCAATAAGTTATGATGATGTTATTGATGCACATAAATTTATTCAAAACTTAGATGAAACTTGGATGAAATATATAAAAAAATAGTTAAATAAGAAAAAGTCTATAATTTTAGTATTAGTTTTCTTATTCTTTTATATAATTTACTTTAAAATTAAAAAGCTTATAATAATAATATGCTTGTCAAATTAGATTAGGGAACGTGTAAAAATATGCTTGGTTTATACAAACCAAGCATATTTTATTTGTAAGGATCAAACTAAAGTATGAGAAAATTTAAACTTTTTTACAATTAATAAATGATAAAAAAAATTGTACTATAAAAATACAGATTAGGAAATTAAATAAAAAATAATTTATTTTAAGGATATGTAGTATTTTAAAGGATTAGGAGAAAAACTATGGGTATCGTTGTACAAACAAACACGTTAGCATTAAATTCACAAAAGAATTTAAACAAAGCAACAAGTTCTATGAATCAGGCAATGGAACGTTTATCAACAGGTTACAAAATCAATAAAGCAGCGGATGATGCAGCTGGATTATTTGTTGCATCAACAATGACATCGCAAATTGGTGGTTCTGAAAAAGCAAAAGAGAATGCAAATATTGGTATAAATTTGTTGCAAACAGCTGAAGGAAGTTTGACAACGATTCAGGATAATTTGCAACGGATTCGGGATTTAACCGTACAAGCAGCTAACGAAGTTTATTCAGCTGAATCATTATCCGCTATGAAACTTGAAGTTGATGCTCGTTTAGCTGAAATTGACCGTATTGCAAGCGTGGCTGAATTTAACGGAATAAAATTGCTTGATGGTACTAAAACATCTTTGACGCTACAAATTGGTGCTAATTCAGATGCTACTAAAAATTCAGTTACAATAGAAAATGTATTTAAAGATACAAAAAGTACAACGCTTAAAGTTGATAAAAATATATATTTAAATGCATTTACAGGTGGAAATGCTGACCAAATTAAAAATGCCCAAGAATATTTAGCCAAAATTTCAGCAGCTTTATCAACAATATCAACACAACGTTCAAATATTGGTGCTTATCAAAGCCGTTTGAATTCAGCAATTGACACATTAACTGTAAACATTGAAAACTTATCAGCAGCACGTTCAACAATTCAAGATACAGATGTGGCTGTTGAATCATCAAATTACATTAAAAACCAAATCTTACAACAATCAACTACAGCAATGTTATCAGCAGCAAACCAAG
>USEW01000036.1 GCA_900553845.1 uncultured bacterium | reverse complement strand
GCTTCTTGAGATGAAATTTTTACGGTAAGTTCAATATTTGTTCCATTAATCTTATTTTTTGGTTTTAAATTATTTAAAATATCCTTAAAAAGATTATCAAAAGTTTTATGTTTATTTTCATTTTCACTATATGCTTTTTTTGCTTGTACCTTTACTTTTAAATCATCATTATTCATTGAAGATGTTGCTGTAGATGATGTTGAATTATCTTTATAAAATCCATTTAATTTATCATATTTAAGTTTTTTTTGTGTGTTAGACAAAATATCATAAGCATTTTTTATTTCTTTAAATTTTTCTTCATAATTTGGATTGACATCAGGATGATATTGGCGAACTAAATGACGAAAAGCAGCCTTTATTTCAACATCGGTTGCATTTGTTGAAATATTAAGTATTTCATATAAATTTGTATTTAAATAATCTTTAATTTCGCCCATATTTATAATTTTAAGTTTTTTCCGTACTTAATCAATCTTTGACTTCGCTTTTATTTATAATTTTAAGTTCTTTCTAGAAAATATCAATATTTTATTGACTTAATACAGTATAACTACCATTTATTTTACAAAATTTCACCTGCTTTTTCACTTTAGATAATGCACATTTTACATTCTCATCCAAAACATGCCCTTTTAAATCAGCCAAAAACAAATATTCACCCAAATTTTTCTTTGAAGGACGTGAATCAATATATGTTAAATTAATATTATAATCTTTTAAAATATTTAAAATATCACATAAGGCGCCAGGTTTGTTTTGAGTCGCAAAAACAATATTTGTTTTTGAATTTATTGTATTTTTATTTTCAAATCTTGTTAAGAGAATAAATCTTGTTTGATTATCTTTTTCATCATTTATCTCTTTTTCCAAAACATTTAAATTAAGTTCCAAAGCCAACTCGGGATTGCCTATTGCTGCATATGTTTCATCCAAATTATTTAATTCATATATTGCTTCACTTGTTGAATTTTTTGATTGAAGTTTTGCTGTTATAAAATTATTAAAAATATAATTTTCACACTGTTGAAGTGCCTGAGGATGTGATAAAATTGTTTTTATGCTATTTTTATCACTAGATTTTGAAATAAGTGAATGATTAATATTCAAAACATATTCGGCATAAAAGGCTATTTTTTCATCATTTAACTCCATAATATTATTTATTGTTTCTTTAACAATCCCCTGAATTGAATTTTCAATAGGTACAATTGCAATTGAATCTATATCATCTTCAAAATTTTTAAGCAAAGTCTTTATATTCTTTTGAGCGTTAAATTTCAAGTCTTTTAAATTATAAAACTTTGAAAAAAATTTAACTGCAAGTGAAGAATATGACCCTCTTGGTCCTAAATAATAAACGTTTTTGATATTTGTAAATTCATTCATTTGTAAAAAAATACCTTTTATTTTAAAATATAAAAATATTTTACACAAAAGAGGCAAATTATGGCAAATATTAAGTTTGGAACAGACGGCTGGAGAGCAAAAATAAATGAAGAATTTAATTATGATAATATAAAAATCGTTGTTTTAGCTATTATTGAGTATGTTAAAAACCATTATTCAAAAGAAAATAAGCCAACATTTTTTATAGGTTATGATGGTCGGCAAAACGGTTATGAATTTGCAAAATATACAGCTAAGATTTTATCTGATTATGGAAAATTTAATGTAGAAGTTTCAAATACAATTTGCCCGACACCGGTTTTAGCATATCAAACAAAATTAAATAAAGGTCTTGGCATAATGTTTACAGCAAGTCATAACCCACCAAGTTATCAAGGATTAAAATTTATTCCACAATATGGAGGACCTGCTGGAGACGATATAACATGTGAAATAGTTGAAAATATAAAAAAAATCCAACAAAATAATGTAAATATTTCATTGAATTTCGATAATAAAAACTATAAACTTACATCTTTTAGAGATGAATATTTTGAACACATAGACAAACTTATTGACTTTAAAAAAATAAAAACATTAAAAACCAATATCATTATTGATTTTCTTCATAGTGCAACAATTGGATATCTTGATAAATTGTTGAAAAAACACAGTATAAAATTTGAAAAATATAATGATAATTTTGACTCAAATTTTGGGGGAAAAATGCCGGACCCAAAACCAAAGTATCTTCAAGACTTAATGTTAAAGGTAAAAAATAAACAAAATACAATAGGACTTTCAAATGATGGTGATGGTGACAGATTTGGTGTCATAAATGAACTTGGCGAATATGTTTCTCCAAACGAAATTATGGGCATATTGCTTAAACATTTAATAAAAAATAAAGCTTATAAAGGCTCGTTAATAAAAACAATAGCATCATCTACAATGCTTAATATTTTAGCTTATAAATTAAATATCCCCTTAATTGAAACAAAAGTCGGGTTTAAATGGCTAGGATATGCAATGCGGGAAAATGAAACAATAATTGCAGGCGAAGAATCAGGAGGTTTATCAATTGGCAAACACATCCCAGAAAAAGACGGAATTATTGCCAATTTGCTTATTTTAGAAGCAATGGCATACGCAGACAAACCACTTTATCAACTTCAAAAAGAACTTAATGAATTTATAGGCTATACTTTTATAAATGACCGAATTGATATTGATTTAACCAAACAATCTAAAAATATAAGTGACAACGATTTTATTAAATTATTCAAAAACGACACGACAAAAATATCAAATCTTGAAGGTTTAAAAATATATTTGGATAATGATTTAAGTTGGATTCTTGTTAGAAAAAGCGGAACAGAACCGCTTTTGCGTGTTTACATTGAATCATATAATAACACTCGACTTATAGAAATAAAAAATAAAATATTAAAAAATATATCACAATAATTAATTTGTCATCATATGATAAAGAAATGCCATTTTATATAAATCGTTATTGTTACTATTGTTGCCATCATTTGTATTGGCTATATTATCAGCATTATTATTGTTATTGTTCATAGTGTTTGCCAAAGCTAGGAATAAAAAAGGATTTGGATTTTTACTTGTTGCTGTTAACATATAAAACGGCAATAATTGATTTACCATGTTCGTAGATTGTTGCACATTTGACATAGTATTGTTGTTTAAAATCTGCTGATTTTCAGATGATTCATTTTGATTACCAAATGATGTTTTTTTGAGTGTTTTAGGATTTTTAAAAAAAGAAAAATTTGAACTTTGAACTTTCATAATATTTTATACCTCCATAAATATAAAACATGTAAATATTTTTTTGCTATTATAAATTTTTTTTACAAAAGTTCGTCTTTTAACTTTCGATTCATAAGTTTATTCAAAACATCATATGGTGAAATATCCGTATAAATAGCTTCATAAATAGCATTTGACACAGGTGTTTGTATATTATATTTTTTACCTATTTCACAAATAGCTTTTGAAGTTTTAACACCTTCAGCCACTTGCCCGAGTGTTTTTAAAATTTCATCAATTTTTTTGCCCTGCCCTAACATTTGTCCGACTTTAAAATTGCGAGATTGAGGACTTGAAGCTGTTGCGATTAGATCACCCAAGCCTGATAATCCATATAATGTTTGAATATTAGCATCATAAATTTTAGCAACTCTAACTATTTCTGCCATGCCACGTGTAATAAGAGAGCCTTTAGCATTTTCACCTAAATTCATTGAATGAGCAAAACCTGATGCAATAGCAATAACATTTTTTAAACTGCCGCCCAATTCAACGCCTATAACATCATTGCTTGCATAAAGACGGAATTTTGAAGGAACATTAAATATTTTTTGTAAATCATTTGCAAGATTTATACTCTGACAAGCAATACAAGCGGCTGTCGGTTTACCGTCTAAAATTTCAGAACTTAGTGTGGGTCCGGACAAAATAGCATATTTTTGCTCTGGTAAAATCTCCTCAATAATTTGAGAAATTGTTTTTAAACTTTCAAATTCAAGCCCTTTTGATGTATTTATTAATATTTGATTTTTATTTAATTTTAATTTACCTAAAACTTCACGAATACCACTTGAAGCAATGCATAAAATAATATAATCGGAATCAAAAACAGCTTCATCAATATTAAATGTAAAATTTATATTATCTTGAAATTTAATGCAATATGGTGTATTAGATTGCTTTGTCTTATTAAGCTCGTTTATTTTATCCTCATTTCGCCCCCAAACACAAATTTCATCAAAATTATTCCTAAATAGCCATGCTTGACACAATCCCCAAGCGCCGTAACCTAAAATTGTTAGTTTCATTATTCCTCTTATTTACAGTTATTCTTCTTAGTATTTTCACAAGGTTCACTAACAGCATACAAAAGTAAGCCTGAAAATGCAGTCATAGCAACAGTAACATAAATTAAAGCCAAATTTTCAAGCATAAATTATTTTTCTCCCATTTTATTTATATAAAATCTTATTTTTCTTATAACTACAGCAATAGAAATAAATATAACTACGCTAATAAAAAAACAGACTAAAAGTTTACTAGAAATAACATTATTAATATTTAAAAAACACCAACTTACACATCCATAAAAAGCAATTGTAAAAATAGTTAATAACAGTTTGTAAAAATTAATTTTCTCTCTGTATATTTCATTCATTTTATAAGATTATCACAATAAAATAAAAGTTTCAATAATAAAATTATTAAATTTTAAAACTTTGTAAATTTTTTGTATAAAATTTTTTGATAAAGTATAATAGGAAGTAAATGACAAAAATAAAAAGGAGTATAAAGCATGGCAGCTGCAAAAGTCGGAAAAGATAAAACAAAAGTAGTTATTGCACCCCCTGAAGAAAAAGGCAAAGCTCTTCAACTTGCAATTGATAAAATAGAAAAAGATTTTGGAAAAGGCTCAATAATGAAACTTGGCGAAAGAAGCTTGGTTTCTGTTGAAGCAATACCAACAGGCGCATTAAGTGTAGATGTAGCATTGGGCATTGGTGGTGTGCCTCGTGGTCGTATTATTGAAGTATATGGACCTGAAAGTAGCGGAAAAACAACTTTAGCCCAGCATATCGTTGCAGAATGTCAACAAAGAGGTGGTATTGCAGCTTTTATTGATGCCGAACACGCTTTGGATCCTGAATATGCAAGACGTTTAGGAGTTAACGTTGATGAATTACTTATATCTCAACCTGATACAGGTGAGCAGGCATTAGAAATAGCTGAAGAACTTGTACGTTCAAGTGCAATAGATGTTGTTGTTATTGACTCCGTTGCTGCACTTGTTCCAAAAGCTGAAATTGATGGCACAATGGAGGACCAACAAATGGGACTTCAAGCGCGTTTAATGTCAAAAGCATTGAGAAAATTAACAGGTGTTGTTGGAAAAACAAACACAACTGTTATTTTTATTAACCAACTTCGTCAAAAAATAGGCGGGTATGGTTTATCAGAAACTACAGCAGGCGGTAATGCTCTAAAATACTATGCAAGTGTCCGGCTTGATATACGTAAAATTGAAACCTTAAAAAAAGACGAAAAAGAATACGGCAACCGTGTTAAAGTCAAAGTAGTTAAAAATAAAGTGGCTCCGCCTTTTAGAATTGGTGAGTTTGACCTTATTTATGGTGAAGGTATTTGTAAAATAGGTTCAATCATTGACATGGCTGTCAATTTTGAGATAATAAATAAAGCAGGTGCCTGGTTTAGCTATGGTGAAACAAAACTTGGTCAGGGTAAAGAAAAAGCAAAAGAATTTTTAAAAGAAAATCCTGAAATTTTAGAACAAATTGAAACCTTGGTAAGAGAAAAACTAAATCCACAAGCACAACAACAAAATATAGAAGAGGAATAATAAATAATAATGAACGAAAATTTTTATATTACAACAGCTATTGATTATGTAAATGGTAAAGCACATATAGGCCACGCTTTTGAAAAAGTTATAACAGATGTAATATACCGCCACTTCAAACAGCGTTGTAATAAAACAATGTTTTTAACAGGAACTGATGAGCATGGTATAAAAATACAAAAAACAGCTAAAAGTTTAAATATTTCACCTATTGAATTATGTAATCAAAATGTTGAGGCATTTCAAAATAGCTGGGAACTTTTGGATATAAATTATGATAAGTTTATTAGAACAACCTCCCCTGAACATAAAGAAATTGTTCAAAAAATATTTGAAAGACTCCTTAAACAAGGTGATATTTACAAACATTCCTATAAAGGCTTGTATTGTAATGGTTGTGAGTGTTTCTTAAACGAAAAAGATTTAACCGAAGACGGTTTGTGTCCAAACCATCTTACAAGACCTGAAATTGTTGAAGAAGAAAATTATTTCTTTAAACTTACTAAATATAAAGATGCGATTATAAATCATATAAAAAGTAATCCTGACTTTATAATACCTTCATTTCGAGCAAATGAAGTTTTAAACCAGTTAGAAAACATTGAGGATATTTCCGTTTCCCGTTCAATCAATAATGTAAATTGGGGAATACCTGTATTAAGCGACGAGAGTCAAATTATTTACGTTTGGATTGATGCTTTGTCTAATTATATTACAGCTTTAGGATATAATCCTGATAGTATAGAACAAAATGACACATTTAAAACTTTCTGGCCTGCAAGTTGTCAGGTTATTGGAAAAGATATTTTAAAATTTCATTCAATTTATTGGATTGCTTTGCTTATGGCTCTTAAGCTGCCGCTTCCAAAACATATTTTGGCTCATGGTTGGATTACAATTGATGAAACTAAAATGTCAAAATCTTTAGGTAATGTTTTATCGCCTGAAAATATTTTAAAAAGTTTTGAACTTCAAACACCTGATGCTTTTCGTTATTATATTTCAAGTTGTGCAAATTGCGGTAAAGACGGAAATTACAACGATCTTGATTTTAAAGAAAAAGTTAACGCTGATTTAGCTAATAATATGGGGAATTTATTAAACCGCTCTTTAAATATTCTTGTTAAATATTTTGATGGTGAAATAAAAAATGAATTTATTGTTGAAGATGAAATAATAAAAACAGCAAAAGAGACCGTTAATAAAGTTATTGAAAATTTTGATAAGTTTCAGGTGGCTGAAGCTACTTTTGAAATTATGACACTTTTAAATGCAGCTAATAAATATATAAATGATAAAGCACCATGGAGTCTTGCAAAAAATGGTGATTTAACTGAAGCTGGTGTGGTTTTATATAATGTTTTTGAAGTTATGAGGTATGTTTCTGTGTTAATATATCCTTATTGTCCGAATATAGCTTCAAATATTGCTAAACAGCTTAAAACAAATATTAATACTAAGCTTTGTGACTTAGACAAAAATATTATTTTAGCCGGTAAAATTATCTCTAAAAATGAAATTACACCTGTATTTTTGCGACTTGATAGTGAATTTGCACAAAATAAAAAATAGGACAAATATAAAAATATGCAATTCCAAACATGTCAAGATTTTAATATTGTTATTGAAAAATATAAAAATACTCTTCAATTTTTTAATATAAATAAAATAAATGAAGATATAAGTCATTTACAACAACAACTTGAGAATCCTGATATTTGGAATAATCAAAAGCAAGCTCAGGAACTTTCTCAAAATTTAAAAGAAAATAAGGATAAACTTGAAAGGCTTAGTTTTTGGGAAAGTCTTTATGATGACATTGTTGTATTAAAAGATTTGTTTGAAACGGATGTTGAATTTAGAGATGAAGCTATTTTAAAGGCGGATAAACTTAATGACGAATTAAACAAATTTGAAACAGAACAAAAATTGAATGGTGAATATGATAAAAGTAATGCAATAATAACAATTATATCAGGAGCCGGCGGCACTGATGCTCAAGATTGGGCTTCAATGTTGTTGAGAATGTATTTAAGGTGGGCTGAAAAAAGAAAATATAAAGTTGAAATGCTTGAAAAACAAGATGGAGATGAAGCTGGGATAAAAAGTGCAACTTTAAAAATTGAAGGTAAGTTTGCATTTGGTTATTTACAAGCTGAAAGAGGTGTCCATCGACTTGTCAGGATTTCTCCTTTTAATGCAAACGGCAAGCGGCAAACAAGTTTTGCCTCACTTGAAGTTTCACCTTTAATTGAAGATTTGGATAAAAAAATAGAAATACCACAAGATGAAATTGAAGTTGAAACAATGCGCTCAGGTGGTGCCGGCGGCCAAAATGTAAATAAGGTTGAAACTGCAGTTAGAATTTATCATAAACCAACAGGTATTGTTGTTAAATGTCAGCAGCAACGCTCTCAGCTTCAAAATAAGGAAACAGCTCTTCAAATCTTAGCTTCAAAATTGCTTGCAATCAAGCAAGCAGAACATGAAGCAAAACTTTCACAATTAAAAGGTGAAAATGTTGATGTAAATTTTGGCTCTCAAATTCGTTCTTATGTTTTTCACCCATACAAAATGGTTAAAGACCATCGCACCAACTTTGAAGTTTCAAATGTTGATGCGGTTATGGATGGTGATATTGACAAGTTTATTGAAAGCTATTTAAAATTTAAAGCTTTAAATATTTAACGTATTTGTTTATTCATCTATTGTTAATTTAAAAACTAAAGCTGCAGCTATTGCACTTAGAAAATTTGCAACAATAGTCAAGCCAACAAGTTGCCAGGATGCAAGACCTATAATTCCCAAACCTATTGCAACAGCAGGATTAAATGCTGTTAAACATAGTGTGCTGACTGCAAATATCCCAGTTGTCACAGAAGCTCCTATTGCAAAGCCATAAAAGGAATTGCCATCTACTCGATATGATGTTGCTGTCATTAATACTACATAACATAATACAAATGTAAATATAAATTCTGCTATCATCATATTTCTAATATTAAATGTTAACATTTCACTATTACCGTTTGACATATTTAAAGCAAGATAAGAGGCCAATATTGCACCTATAATTTGAAATATCATATATGGTAATAATCTTTTATAAGATAAAGCTCCACGTATTGATGCTGCTAATGATACAGCAGGATTAAAATGACCGCCTGAAACCTGACCTAATGCATAGACCATTATCATCAATGCAAAACCTATTGCAATGGCTCCTATTACATTTGAAGTCGGCATTAATATTACACATGCTATTGTAAACATTAAAATAAATGCCCCTATAAACTCAGCTACATAACGTCTTATGTTTTCCATATTTTTACCTCATTTCAAATTTACAAAAATAAGTTAACAAAAATGGCTATTTTTTTTAATCACCATATTAACTATTTAAAAGTTTAATTATTATTTATAAATTGAGATAATATATTTTTTAAAAGTTTTATATTCTCAGTTTGATGAACACGTATTAAATTGGCGCCATTATTCAAAGCTAAAGTATTATAAACAACTGTTGCACAATCAAGTTCTTCTTTTTTTGATGTGTTAAATAATTTTGTTATAAAACTTTTTCTAGATAATGCAATAAGTATTGGTTTATTAATTGATTTAAAATCTCTTAACCTTTTTATAATTTCAACATTTTGATTTTCTTTCTTTCCAAACCCAATACCAGGGTCAATAATAACTTTATTTATCTTGCTTTCTTCTAAAATATCAACTTTTTTCTTTAAATATAAATATATATCATCAATTAGATTTTTATATTCTGTTTTATTTTGCATTTTATCAGGAGTTGAAGAACTATGTGTTATAATAAAAATTTTATTATGCTCTTTAATAAAATTTATCATTTTGTCATCATAATCTCCAGATGATACATCATTTATTATATCAACATTATAATCAAGTGAAAATTTGGCAACTTCTTGACTTCTTGTATCAAGACTAATTGGAAGAGTTGGAAATTCTTTTATAATTTCTTTTAAAATTGGTTTAAGTCTTTTTATTTGTTCACAACTTTCAACTTCTCTTGCTCCGGGACGTGTTGATTCAGCCCCTATATCTAAAATATCAATCCCATCTTCAATCATTAACTCAACTTGTATTATTGCATCTTTTGTATTTAAAAACATTCCGCCATCTGAAAAAGAATCAGGCGTAATGTTTAAAATCCCCATAACATACTTTTTATTTTGAAAATCAAATTCTTTATCTTTAATTTCCCATACTTTTAAATTTTTATTTATATTATTTTCAATCAATTTGGCTATTTGCTTCATTCTAAAAGGTTGAAGTTTTAGTTTTTCAATAATTTTTTTTAAAACAGAATAAGATGCTGTTATAATACAGTCAGTATAATTTACATCATTTAAAAGCACACCACGACTAACCGCACAATCGGTCCCCAATGCAAGACAAATTTGCTTTAATATTGTAGCTTCATGTGGTTTTAAATTAAAAAGTTTTATTGACTTATATTCATATTTTGAAAAGGCACAATTAATATAAGAATTATCAAAATCAATACTTTCAAGCTCTTTAATAATATTAGCTTTATTTATATCCTTAATATAAATTGTTTTATTATTTTTATCATAATTTTTCATGCTTAAAAGTTTTTAATCCTTTTGCATAGTCATCAACAATTTGCCCCTGTCCTTTTAATTTGTATTTATAAATTGTCAATCCTTCTAACCCGACAGGTCCACGAGCATGGGTTTTATTTGTTGAAATACCAACTTCCGCACCAAAACCATAACGAAATCCATCAGCAAATCTGGTTGAACAATTATGATAAACTGATGAAGAATCAACTTCATTTAAAAATTTAATAGCATTATTTTCATCTTCTGTGATAATACAATCCGTATGTCCAGAGCCATAATTGTTAATATGACTTATAGCCTCATCTAAATTGTTGACTATTTTAAATGTAAGTTTCTTTTCACCATATTCAAAACTATAATTATCAACATTTTCAAATATTTCAACATCATTAGTTTTTAGACAATCTTTTAACTTATCAACATCACTAAAATTCTTATGCACCAAAATAGTTTCAACACTATTGCAAGCACTTGGATACTGTGTTTTTGAATCAACACAAATTTTTAATGTTTTATTTAAATCAGCACTTTCATCAACAAAAATATGACAAATTCCGCTTGCATGTCCTAAAACAGGTATTTTAGTATTTTCTTTTATGTATTTTACAAGTTTATTGGAACCTCTTGGGATTATTAAGTTAACATATTTATCATAATTTAGAAGCTTATCAACATCATCATGGGTAAATACAAGATTTATAACATTTTTTGGAAAATTGACAGACTCTAACGCTTCATTTATAAGTTTTGCAAAAATTTTATTTGTATTAACACTTTCACTTCCACCTTTTAATACAACTGCATTGCCAGATTTAATAGCTAGTGTTGCAATTTGTATAATTACATCAGGTCTTGCTTCAAAAATAACACATATTACACCAATAGGGCAGCTTATTTTTTCCAAAATCAAATTTTCATCAAGTTTTGTTTTGGAAAGAATTTTATTAACAGGATCTTCAAGTTTTATTACATCATAAATCCCTGCAATCATATCCCGCATTTTATTTTCATCAAGTTTTAGTCTGTTATAAGTACTTTGAGTGATTTTGCCTACACTAACAAGTTCTTTTGCTTGCATCAAATCCATATTATTATTTTCAAAAATGACATCTTTATTTTTTTCAATAATTTGAGCAATAGCTTCAAGTGCCTCATTTTTTGTTTTATTATCCAAATTTGCAAGTTTTAATGCAGCATTTTTAGTTTCTTTTAATAAATTTTCCAAAATTATCCCCTTTATTTTTTATAATATTACAATATTATCACGTGTAATTATAGCATCATAATTTTTATAACCTAAAATATTTAATATTTCATCTGAATGGCATCCAACAAGTTTGACACAATCAGAACAATTATAATTAGCAACACCACGAGCAAAAATATTATTATCTTCATCAATAATATTAACAACATCACCACGTTGAAAATCATTTTCAATTTTTATGACGCCAATAGGAAGCAAACTTGAATCACCTTTTAATAAAGCCTTTTTAGCTCCACTATTAACAACTATCTGTCCGCAAATATTAACAGCATAAGCTATCCATTTTTTCTTTCCTGATAAATTTTCATAAGGTAAAAAAATTGTACCCTTATTATTTTCAAGAACTTCGTCAATAGCATTATAAATTTTGCCGTTTGAAATAATACAAGCACCACCTGAACGGGTCATAACTTTTGCAGCTTGAAGTTTTGTTTTCATTCCGCCGCGTCCGCCTGATGTTGCTTCAAATCCTAATTTCTCAATATCTTCATCAATTTTTTCCACAACACTTATAAACTTTGCATTTGGATTTATTTTTGGATTATCATCATATAATCCGTCAATATCAGATAAAATAATCAATAAATCAGCTTCCAAACGGCTTGCAACAAGTGCAGAAAGTTTATCATTATCTGAAAAACTTATATCCACCATATCGCATATTGTTTCAAGTTCACTTGATGAAACAGCGTCATTTTGATTGATAATAGGTATTACATTTAGTTTTATAAGTTCATTTAAAACATCTGACAAATTTAAATATTTAATGCGATTTGAAAAATCATCTTCTGTTAATAAAAGTTGTGCAACTACAATATCGTGTTTTTGAAACTCTTTTTCATAAATTGACATCAAATACCCTTGACCTATTGAAGCACATGCCATTTTTAATGTAAGGCTTGTATTTGAATCAACACCAAGTTTTTTAGCCCCAATTCCAACAGCACCTGATGTCACAACAATAACCTCAACTCCTTTTTTGTGAAGCTTTGCGATTTGTGAAATAAATGACTCAATACGTCTTTGCGACAAATCACCGGTTTTGTCTCTAAGTACATTTGTACCGAATTTTAAAACAACTCTTTTTATATTTTTTATTATTTCATCACGTTTCATAATATTTATTATACAATAAATTAATTATAAATGTCTGGCGCCGTCGATATTATTTTAATTTAAAAAAATATATTGTATCGACGGCGCCAGACATTCCCTCTATTTTTATAATTATTT
>USEW01000035.1 GCA_900553845.1 uncultured bacterium | reverse complement strand
CAAAATAGACATCTGCGTAAATTCATAAATATTTTTACCCCCTACTTTAACTGATAAAGCCACCTCTGATAATCTTTTGCCATTACAAGTAGGACAGATCATTTCTTTCATATAAGATCCATAATATTCTCTTTGCATAGATGAGGATGTTTCAGCATATCTTCTAGTAATAAGGGTTGCTAAACCTTCAATTACTTTATTTTTACGCATAGTTATGCCACCACTAGAATGAATCTCATATTTAATAGGTTCTTTAGAACCATTAAGAATAATATCTTTTTGTTCATCACTTAAATCTTTATATGGTTTAAACAAATCAATATGATAATACTCAAATAAAACTTTATACATTTGCCATTCTAAATTTTCCGTAAAAATAATATTTTTTAAGTATCTGATCGCTCCATCTGCAATCGATAAATTTTCATCAGTTACAAGAAGTGATGGATCAATTGTTGAAATAAACCCTAATCCATGACAAGTTGGACATGCACCAAGTGGTGAATTAAAAGAAAAAAGCGTAGGTTCTAACTTACCAACCGTGAACTCACAATACGGACATGCATAGTGTTCAGAAAATAATAATCTTTCATCATTATTTTGAATAGCAATATAATCAATTATCATAGTATAAACATTTTATCAAACTTTTGTCATATTGCAATAGTTCAATATAACTTGTATAATAAAAACTATGAGTATTAATGAGTTGTTAGAGAAATCTATTGATTATATAAAAGATTCAAAATATCAGGAAGCTTTAATGCTTTTAAATGAAGCTTATGAAATTGAAAATGAGAATTTGGAAGTTTTAAAAAATGCAGCACTATGTTATGTCAATCTGAATGAAAATGAAAAAGCATTAGAATATTTTAATAAAGTTTATGATATAAATCCAAATGATGCTACATCTTTATTTTATTTAGGTGCATTATACACAAAAATTAATGATTTTCAAAAAGCTTATGATTTTTATATAAAATTAAAGGAAATACGTCCTGAGTATGAAAATCTCTACCGTAATTTAGCTTTAGTTTGTTTTCGTCTTGATAAAATTGATGAAACTATTGAATATTCTCAAAAAGCTATAGAATTTAGTGAACTTGATAGTATTGCATATAATACACTTGCTTTAATGTATATATTAAAAAATGAAAGAAGTTGTGCAATTGAAGTTCTTGAAAAAGCAATTAGTCTAAATATCGCCGATGCTCAAATTTATAAAAATTTAGGTAAGCTTTATATAATGACAAACAAGCTTGATGAAGCTGTTGTTTTGTTTAATAAACTTATTGAAATTGAACCTGACAATAAAGAAGGGTTAATGAGTTTATCACAGATATATCAAATTAAAGATGACTTTAAACAAGCTTATGAATGTTTAAAAATAGCTGCAAATTATCATTTTGATGTAAAGAATTCATCAACTTATGCATATTGTGCAATGCAGGCAGGTGATTATGATGAAGCTATAAATATATATAATATTTTAATGAAGTCCGATGATAAAAATCCTGTTTTAAAAATTAACCTTGCAAATTGTTATATACAAAAATCATCTTATGATTTGGCACTTCCATTATTAACTGAACTTGCTAAAAGTAATCCACAGTCAATACAAATTGCACAGCAGCTTTCTTTGTGTCATCGAAGTATGGGAAATTTAGAATTGGCAAAAGAAGCTTTGAAAGCTGTAATACACAAAAAACAGGAAAATGCTGATGTTTTTTATAACTATGCTATACTTTTATACCAAACCGGTGAAACAAGTGAATCTATTGAAATGTTTAAAAAAGTTATAAAAATGGAACCAGATAACGCACTTGCCCATAAGGATTTAGGAACTATATATTTAAATCAACATCTTATAAGTGAGGCAAATGACCAGTTTCAGACAGCATTAAAACTTGAACCTGATAATGCTGTTATAAATTTTGAATACGCTAACTATTTAAGTGCGACAGGCGATTTTATTTCTGCTAAAACACTTTATAATAAAGCTTGTGAAATAGATAATAACAATTTTGAAATTTTAAAATTTATGGGTATAAATTATTTAAAATTAAATGATATTGAAAATGCTCATTTGACTCTTGAAAAAGCTTATGAAATAAATTCAAATGATGCTTTAGTTTTATATAATTTAGGCAGTGTTTATTATACAAATAAAGAATATGAAAAAGCTCAAAAAATGCTTGAAAAAGCATATTTAAATAACCTTAATCCTGAAACTTTAAACCTTTTGGGGCTTGTTAATATGGAATTAAATAACTTTGAAGAAGCCAAAAATTATTTTGAAAAATTATATAAAGACTATAAAAATAATCCGTATTTACTTTTAAATTTGGGGAAATGTTGTATAAAGTTGACTCAAAATGATAAGGCTCGTGAATATTTAAATAAAGCAAATGATTTGCTGCCTGATTTTGAAGAAGCCAAAGCACTTTTGGAAACTCTAAATTAAAATTAAAAGGCTACGTTTGTATGAAACAACAATTGAAAATAGCTGTTTGTATAAAACAGGTTCCTGATACAGGTCAAATTAAATGGACTGAAAACAATACTATTGATAGGGTTAATATGGATAGTATAATAAATCCATGCGACGAGTATGCCCTTGAAATGGCACTTAATATTAAAGATACTTATAAAAATAAACAAACGCATATAAGCGTGTTTTCAATGGGTCCAAACAAAGCTTGTGAGATTTTAAAGTATGCACTAGCGCTCGGATGTGATGAAGCATACTTGATTTCAGATAAATTATTTTTAGGCTCTGATTCTTATATTACATCTAAAATTCTCTCTCAAGCAATAAAATACATATATAAAGATGAATTTGACCTTGTTATATGTGGGCAATTTGCATCAGATGGTGATACTGCACAAACCGGACCTGGCATTGCAATTAACCTTAATATTCCACTTGTTACATATATTTCTTCTTTAATTGAAGCAAATGACGATTCTATTGTTGTTCAACAGAATTTTGATGATAGTTTTAACATTGTTAAAATGCCGTTTAAAAGTTTGATGTGTATTATAAATAATAATTGCAAATTGAGAAATCCAAATGTTTTGGGTTATGTTCAAAGTCAAAAAAAGGATATTAAAATTATAACTGCAAATGATTTAGGTTTTGAAAAAAATCAGGTAGGCTTAAAAGGTTCACCAACATATGTATATAATGCTTATCGCTATAGTGAAGATAATAATCGTGAGAAGAAAATCTATTCCAATTTGTCTTCAAATGAGAATGCAAAAATTATTTTAAAGGAAGTCCAAAAGTTGTTTGACTATTATGAGGATTAAGTTATGAATGATATTTTAGTATTTGGTGAATTTTCTATATCAAATAAATTGCGTCCTTGTGTGTTTCAACTTTTGAGTAAAGCAAATTATTTAAAAAGCAAGCTTAATGACTCTAAATTAAAGCTATTAATGTTATGTCCGAATGATTTGAATTTTGATGAATTAATTAATGAACTTAAATATTTTAACATTGACGAAGTCATAATTTTAAAAAATGACAATTTTAAAGAGTTTAATAGTGACTATTATTGTACTTGTATAAAAGATATAGTTTTTGAGATAAATCCTAAAATTTTTTTAATAGGCGGTACAAATATAGGCAGAACAATAGCACCAATGGTTTCAAACTCTTTGCATACAGGTTTAACTGCTGATTGTATTGAACTTGATATTAATGAGGAAAAAAATTTAAGTGCAACACGTCCAACTTTTGGCGGTGAGCTTATGGCAACTATCTGGTCAAAAACTTATCCACAAATGGCAACTGTTCGTGAAAATGTTTTTAAGGTAGAAAAATTTGAAGAAAATAATCCGGTTATAATTTTTAAAGACTATAATTTTAATGAATATAAAAGTAAATTGTCATTAATAAAATTAATAAAACGGCAGATAAATAGTGATTTAGCAAATGCAAAAATAATACTTTCAGGTGGCATGGGGTTAAAAAATAAAGAAGGTTTTGCTACACTTGAAAACTTAGCAAACATAATGGGTGCTAAAATAGGAGCTTCGCGGCTGGCTGTTGAGGCTGGATTTGCTCCATTAAGTATTCAAATAGGACAAACAGGACAAAGTGTTGCTGCTGATTTATACATTGCGTTTGGTATAAGTGGAGCTATTCAACATTTGTGCGGGATTAAAAATTGTAAGAAAATCATTGCTATTAATAATGAGCCCAATGCACCTATTTTTAATCATTGCGATATTGGTATTGTTGATGATGCTTTTTCTGTTATAAAAGAATTGGAAAATTTACTTTTGCAATGCACTTCTTAAAAGTTCATTAATACAATCTCTAAAGCCAACTTTTCGTTTAAATTGCCTTCTTTTATATTCTCTTCAGCTTTTATTAATGCAAGCTTTAAGTTGGTAAGCTCTTTTAAAGTTATATTTTTCATCTTATCAATAGCCAGTTTGACACGATATTCGTGTATTCCTATTTTTTTTGATATTTCAAAATTTGATAGTTTATTTTGATAATTTTTTATCACTAAATAATTTGAAATAGTTGACTGCAAAACAGCAAGAATTTCAAGCGGATGTCGTTTTAATAGTAGGCTTTTAAGTTCAATTAATGTGTCATCTTGATTTTTTTCAAAAAGTTTATCAATTAAGGTAAATACATCATCACAATGTGTGCAATATTTTTTTATATCATTTATTTCAGCAGTTTTTCGAGGATAAATTGATAATATAAGTTTTTGAATCTGATTAGCTAAAACATTTAAATTTACCCCTGAGTGTTTAATTAGTGCTTCAGCAATTTGAATATTTATTTTAAAATCAAATGATTTTGCAATATCAATCACTCTTGATGGTAAATTTTTATCATATGATTTATATTCATCAAATTCAAAAGTATTTTTTTTGTCAGAAGCTAAAATTTTAAATATTTTACGTCTTGTATCAATTTTTTTTTGTGAGTCTCTTGGTATTTTTGCAATAAATATAACTTTTTTATTTGAATCCAAATCACTATTTAATATTTTTTCAAGACTTTTTAATTCTTTATCCGAAAAATCAATTTTGTCTTTATCAAAAAAATATCTTTCACAATTTATAACAATAATAGTATTAATATTCATAAACCCTTGTGATAAAAGGGTTGCTTCAAGTGTGTCATAATTTGGATTATTTATGGTTTTAAAATTAAGTGAAGAAAATTGAGGATCTAAAAAATCTTTTTTTAAGTCCTCAATTTTTTTATTTATATCATAATCTTCTTTGCCATATAAAAAATACGCATTCATAAATATATTATTTCACTTAACTTTTTATAAGAAGGCTTGCACCAATAACACCGGCTGTGTTGCCAAGTTTAGCTTTAACGATTTGGCAAGCATCGGCTTGTATTTTCATAGCACGTTTTTTTATAGTTTCACGAATAGGGTCAAAAAGTATATCGCCTGCATCAGCAACACCACCACCAACAACAATTTTTTCAGGGTTTAAAAGGTTGATAACTGATGATAAGCCAATGCCAATATATTCTCCAATAATTTCAAATATTTTAATAGCTACACAATCACCGGCTTTAGCAGCCTCAGCAACGATATAAGGAGTAATTTCGCCGCCTGAGGCAAGCTCGCGAAATTTTGTAGATTTGCCTCCTTTAATATAATCATAAGCCATAGCAACAATAGAAGGTCCTGATGCAAACGCTTCAAAACATCCCTGATCGCCGCATCCGCAAATAGGACCGTCAAACATTTGCATTTTTATATGACCTATTTCACCAGCAGCGTTGCTTGCTCCTCGAACAAGTTTTCCATTTATAATTAAGCCAGACCCAATACCTGTTCCAATAGTAATACAAATCAAATTTTGGCACCCGATTCCTGCACCATAATTTAATTCTCCCAATGCTGCAACTCGAACGTCATTATCAACACGGGTTGGGATTTTAAACTCATCTTCCATTATTTTAGCTAATGGGACATTTACCCAGCCTGGAATATTTGGTAGTGCGCGAACTATACCGTTTGTAAAATCGATTTGCCCTGGAAAGCCAAAACCAATACCTTCAATATTATCTTTTGTAGTATTCGTTTCTTTCATTAAATCGTGAATTGCCTGTTTTATATTGTTAATTGTATATTCATATCCCATTTCAGCACGGGTTGGAACTGTATTTGAATATATTAAAGCACCTTTGTTGTCAACCAAAGCTATTTTTACATTTGTTCCACCAACATCTGTTCCAATTCTATACTTTTCCATTTCTTAATCTCACTTTCAAAAATAAAATAATATAACAAATTCCTAGATTTTATAATATCATAAAATAAATTATATGTATAATCTAAACTTCAATAAAAAATACACAATCGCCACCTTCTTCAAGTGTTCCAGTTCGGTATTTTGTTATATAATGAGATGTTTTTACATAATTATTAATTGCTTGTTTTAAAGCGCCCGTCCCTTTGCCTGCAATTAATGTTAAATTGGTTAAGTTTGTTAAAATAGCTTTGTCAACATAATATTCAACAGTTCTTATTGCTTCATCAACATTCATTCCTCGAAGGTCAATTTTTGAAGGAACATTGTTGCGTTCAAATTCAAATGGTTTTTGTTTTTTAAATTTTTTTAATTTTAAATTTTTATTTAGGTAAGAATTTTCATATTTTGCAAGTTTGTTTATATCTACAACTGTTTTTATGTTGCCAAGTTGAATTTGAACCGTTTTACCTTTTTTTACATGGTTTAAAAAAATAGCTTCTTGATTTAAATTTTTAAGCATTACTTTATCTTGAGGTTTGATGATGTTCCAATTGATCTTTTTATAATCGTGACTTAATTCATTTTCATCTTCTTCAAACATAATGAAACTTGATTTTTCAAGATTGGCTATTTTATTATATGAATTTACAAAAACTTTTTTATCATTAGCTTTCTTTGCATTTTCAATTATATCCTTTAATTCATTTCGGGTTTTTTCGTATTTGTTTTGATATTTTTTCTTAAAACTTGTAAGATTTTTGCGTTTTTCATTTTTTAACGTTTCAAGTTTTTCTATATATTCTTTTTCAATTTTTTTTATATCAAGCTCTTTTTGTTCAAGTTCTTTATTTTGTTTTTCAATTTTGTTATGTGTTTTTACAATTTGGTCAATAATTTCATTGTTTAAGTTTGGATTTGTATTTTGATTGTTTTGTTTATTATTTATAATTTTATTTGCTTCATCAATTATTTCTCTATTTAACCCTAAATTTGATGCAATATTTATTGCATGGCTTAAGCCGGGAATTCCAAGCAAAAGTTTATAAGTAGGTTTTAAAGTTTCATTATCAAAAGCAACGGAAGCGTTTGTAAAATTTTTGTTTATAAAGGCTAAGTTTTTTAATGAGCTAAAGTGAGTTGTTGAAATTGAAAAAGCTTTAAGATTTTGAATATGTGTTAAAATTGCCTGAGCAAGTGCTTCACCTTCAATCGGGTCCGTTCCTGAGCATATTTCATCAAAAAGTATAAGGCTATTTTCTGTTGCTTCATTAATAATATTGTTTATATTTTTCAAATGGGCTGAAAAAGTTGAAAGATTTTGTAAAATGTTTTGTTCATCGCCAATATCAGCTAATACTTTGTCAAACATATAAATTTTAGCACTTGTTGCACCAATATCAAGACCAGATTTAGCCATTAAAATTGCAAGACCGACAGTTTTTAAAACAACAGTTTTTCCTCCTGTATTAGAGCCTGTAATAATTATTGCGTTTGAATTTTCATCCATATAAAAATCGTTTTTAACAATATTTTCACAGACAAGCTGCAATATAGGATTTTTCATTTCCTTTAATTCTATGATTTTTTCTTTAACAAACTTTGGAGTATTTAAGTCAAATTTATGGGAATACTTTGCTTTTGTATAGATAAAATCTGTATCAACTAAAATTTTCAAGTTTTTTTCAAGTTCACATATAAATGGTTCTAGTTTTTGACTAAGAAAGAATAATATTTTTTCAATTTCTTTATTTATCTCAATTTCAGTATTGCGTAATTTGTTATTTAAAGTAACTAATTCCTTTGGTTCAATATAGTAAGTTTGTAAACTTGAGGATGCGTCAAGTATAATTCCGTCAATTTTATTTTTATTTTCAGCCTTGACAAGAAAAGCACTTCTCCCGTCTCTTGATGTAACGATATTGCTTTGGAGATATTTGTTAAAATTTGGATTTATAAGTAAGTTTGAAATTGTATCTTTTATATTTTGTTCAATACTTCTTTTTTGATTGCGAAGATTTTTTAACTCCAATGATGCGTCATCAACAATATTATATTTATCATCAAATGTATTAAAAATGGCATCTTCTAATTCTTTACTTGAAAATAAGTTTGATTCCATTTTATATAAAATAACAAAATCTTTTTGATATTGTGAAAAAAAACTTTTAAGCAAGCGACAAGTTTTTAAATTATTAGCTATATTTATTAAATCTTCAATAGACAAAGTTCTTTTAAATTTTATGTCATTTAAAGATTGCGTAGTGTCATTTAGTTTATTTAAAGGCAGATTTAGATTTAATCTTAAAATATTTTTCATTTCTTTTAACATATCAAATTGTTTATTTAATTCGATAATGTTAGATATAGGTCTAATGTTTAAAATTTTATTCTTTGTCAAGTTAAAATCAGTATACTTTAAAAGTTCATTTATAACCTTATCAAATTCTAATATTTTTAAATATTTATTCATAATTAAATTATACTTAAAAGGTAAAAAGATAACAATTAAGTAATTGATTGTGTCTAGATATCGTTTTCTTCAGCTTCAGTTTTTTTATGTTTTTTACTGCAATTTAAAGCAAAAAATATACCAGCTGATACTGCCAAAATACCAAGGGCAGATGATAATGCTATTATGGCAACTTTAGTGTAATGTTTTTTGTTAGCCTCTGCTTCAGTTTTGACTCCTTTTTTATAAAGTTTTTTGCTTAATCTATTTAACTCATTATACAATTTTTGGTTATCTTTATCCAATCCCTTTGCTCTCATTGCTTTTGCAAGTGAATCATAAATATTAAACCCATTGCCATTTTGAACTGCCGTGTGAAAACTTTCTTCATAATTTGAAGGTATTGTATATCGATAATTTATTTTTGAATTTTTTCTTTGTGAGTCAAATTGTTCTTTTCTTCCAAATATATCCATAAAAAACATTTTTATATTTTTAGCTAAGAATAAATGTGCAAATTTCGCTTTTATAAATTCATTTTTATCGGTTTTAAGTTTCGCTTCATCAAGTTGTAATTCTTTACTTAAAACCGGATACTGCAAGTCTTTCTTTTGTTTTACATTGTCTCCGTTTAATTTAAATACATTATCATTGTCAATTTCTTCAGCATAAGCATTTAAAGCTAAATGGTCATGATTTCCGACCATAAGAACATAATTATCTCTTGGAACTTTCATTTGATTTTCAATAGCGTCAATTGATGTATAATTGCTATCCATATAACAAGTACTCTGTACTATTTTTCGGTTTTTGAAAGGATCAATAACTTCATGTTTCTCCCAATCATAAACAGAAAAATCATCAACTCCGGCTTCAACTTCATAAATAAAATCATCTTTATTGAAGGCATCACCTTTCGTTTTTTTAATTGTATCTTCTACAATATTGAGAAGCTCATCACCTAATGGATTTTTTAACCTATATCCGTCGATTTCAGAAAAATATTTATAGTCTTTCGTTAATGCTTTTTTCTGTTCATCTGTTTTGCAATATAGAATAGGAGCAGTATATGACCAGCCTACATCAAAACGAATTGCATCATATCTTTTTGCAAAAAGTTCAACTTTGCGTTTTATAAGTTTGTTGCTTTCACTTCCATCATTGCATATTGATACATAATCAAGCGCGGGCAAGTCCCATTCCTTGGAGCAGATATTTGCATCGGCAAAAGCTTTTGGATGCGCCCATTGTTCATCTTTTGAAAAGCCTATTTGACAATCACCCATAAGCTTTAATCCTTCTTTATTTATTTTTTTTCTTGCATCTGATAAGTTTTTTTCGGCAAGAAATTCTTTAAAGTAACTAAACTCTATTTCGTCCTTATATTTTGATTTAAGCTCAGCTATTCTTTCATTTCTATCACTTTCAGAAACTAAATCACTGTTATATAAATTTTTGTCAGATTCCTTCCAAGTTTTAAAATCAGGATTTGAACCGTTTTCTTTTTGTAAAACTTTATATAATGCCATAGGCTCAAGGACATCAGCATAGTCTTTTTTATAAGTATTAAATTCTTCATTTAATTTTTTTACATTTGGATGATCTGATTTTGAGAAATTCTGATAAGCTTCTTTTAATGCATTATTAAATATAGAATTTTCAAGAACAATATTCTCAAAGTTTGCAAGGTCTTTTTCCTGTGTACTTTTATTTTTCTCAATGACCTTATTTAAAGTTTCGCTTGTAAGGATTGAGCCGTATTTGTCTTCATTAAGCTCAAACAGATTAATCAATTGTGAACCTAAATTTAAACAAGAAGTCTCATAAGCTCCATAGTAACTATTTGCTTTATATCTATAGTTGCCCTGTGGTAATGTTTTTACAATATTCATACCGGTATATGCTTTCATAAAATCTAAAAATGAATCCGAATACTGTGAATTTAACTGTCCTATCCCGATATTTTTACTTTCATCAACTGGCAGTGAAGCTTCAGGGATAATAACTATTATATCTTTATTATCTAAAAGCTTTTTGGCTTCTTCTATTTTTTTATAGCCGTATTTTTTTTCTTTTGTGGTAAAAGCTTGACCAAAACTTATGCTTCTGATGCTGTTATTAATTATTTTCATTATATATACTCCTTTTTTTCATTTATTTTTTCATTAAAGTTATTATAGGATTATTTTTAAAATATTCTTCCAATTTGACACATGCAATTGCGCTAAACTGAGAAACATATTTTTTTAAAGAATTGATAAGTTGTGGAATTTCGTTTGTAATGTCAATTTCTTTATCTGGCGATTTGTATATTGATGGTCTTGAGTATAAAAATATTTGTGTAGAATTTTTAGTATATTCAATAATTTTATCAGTGGTATCTTGACTGAAACCGACTTCATATAAATCGATTTTTTGTTCCGGATTTTCTTTTACTAAATCTTCAATAATTCTTGAAACTTGTATATGGTCAGTATGTCCGGTTATTCCAGAATAGTCAAATGTGTAAATTTCTTCAGGTTTTACAATATCTATTACTTTATTCAAAAGAGTTTTGCATCTTTCTCTATTAGGTTTAAAATGAGTTTCTCCATCCATTAAATCAAGCATTAAAGGTTCTTGTTTTAGGTTCAGTTCATCAAGAGCCTCTGATAATTCTTGTTCTCTTTGGTTTTTCATTTTTTTGTCATATCTGGGTATTATTTTACGAACATCTTGCCCTTTTTGTCCTGAGGTTGTATAAATGAGCTGGATCTTTTCATTGGGATTTTTTAAAAACTTGGCAATAAATCCAAAAAAACAAGTTTCATCATCAGGGTGAGCCGTAATAACAAGTTTATTCGATGGTTTTAAAGTATCTATTTCATCAACATGTTTTAATCTAATACCAAACGATAAATTCATTGAAGATTTTTTAAAAGCAATGCTTTTTCTGTTTGATGTTTTAAAATATGACTGTCTAATAGATAACACTTTCACAGATTATTACTCCTTCTTCTAATTTTGCAGAAAAATTTTTGTTATGCTAATATAACAAATGTAAAAATAAAATTTGCTATTTTTAATAAAAACTGATACAAAAATTTACAAATTACTATTGTAAAATATAAAACATTGTACATAAGTAAAAAAATATGATAAAATAAAAGTATGATTAAACGGAAATGCAAAATAACTTTTATACGACATGGTTCAACTGTTTACACAGACAGTGACATTCTAAATGATGATATAAACTACCCGCCTTTAAATGAATTAGGTCGTGTAGAAATGGAACGGATAAGCAAATGGATACAAAGTCGTGGATTGAAAGTCGATAAAATATATTCGTCTGACTCTTGTGATTGTATAAAATCAGCTGGCATATTAGCTAAAGTTTTGAAGCAAGATTTTGAGATAATACCAGATTTAAACACCCGGCGTGCCGGCAAATGGAATGGTCTTAGTTTTGAACAAATTATGGAAAAATATCCCGAAGAATTTATGGAATATAAAGCTAATAAGGCTGATTTTGCACCTCAAAATGGTGAATCTTTAAACAATTTAAATAAACGTGTAAATTCGGTAATTTCAAATTTAATTAAAGATAACTTAACAAAAAGATTGGTTGTTATAACAAATCGAGATGTTATACAATCAGCAGTAGCAAATGCTTTAAATATCCCGCCTGAGCATCAAACAAAAATTTGTGTTCAGAGTGCTTCAGCTACACAAATTAGTTATTTTAAAGATTTTACAATGTTGATGTATTCAAATTACTTTATAAGTCTTTAATAGAATTTGTTATAAAATAATGAAAAGAAGTTTTATAATATTAATAAAATTTTATCAGTTTTTTTCAAAATATACACCTAAAGTCTGTCGTTTTTATCCAACTTGTTCAAATTATATGATAGCAGCAATAGAAAAATTTGGTATAATTCGCGGAGGAATTCTTGGCTTAAAGCGTATTTTAAGATGTCATCCGTTTTCACAGGGCGGTTATGATCCTGTACCTGATAAATATAAAATTATTTAGTATAAAAGAATTATGATTCTTATTCTATTATCTAATCGGGCAATTTATTTTATATTGTGTTATTACTAATATTTATTTATAGTAAGGAAGGCATTTTGAGCAATAAATATGTATAAAATACTATATATTACAAATAAAGATATGTTAAAGTGTCCTAAAATAAAAGTACCTTTAAATTTTCAAGTGGATTTTTTTACTATGAAAAAAGAAGTAATAAATATTGATATCCACGGATTAAGTGAAATATATAGTCAGTTTTTAATCGATATTGATATAGATGATAATGAAT
>USEW01000034.1 GCA_900553845.1 uncultured bacterium | reverse complement strand
TTTATGCTTTTTTCATTATTGTCCGTTATTATAACTTTGTTTTTTAACTCTTGAATTGAATGTTTTATACTTATATTGTTAATTGTCTCATACGAATCAATTAATATGCCATTTCCAATAATTGAACTTAAATTTTCTTCAAGCTCATATTGTAATATTTC
This sequence comes from uncultured bacterium, assembly GCA_900553845.1. Classification (GTDB taxonomy): domain Bacteria; phylum Cyanobacteriota; class Vampirovibrionia; order Gastranaerophilales; family Gastranaerophilaceae; genus UMGS1477. The sequence continues at coordinate 13,187 of USEW01000034.1, read as the reverse complement.
AAGCCCTCCGCGTTTACAATCAATATATAAATTACTCAAACCACCTTTTAATTTTTCAAACGCAAGCAATTCTTTCAATACATCCGCAAATTTTACATCTTTATATATTTTAGATATGGAGTTTTTAAAATTATCTGTTAGGTTAATGGCTACATTATAATCACGACATAAAGATTTTATTGCTTCGCCAATGTTTGCATTTCTAAATTGTTTTATGACTTCATTTTTATTTAAATAAAAACCAATATCGAAGCCGGAATATGAATAAACATTTTTATCTTTTGTATGTTCACAATCAGTTATATAACCAAAATAAAAAGGTTCTTTTTTATATTTTTCGCATATTTTTAGTGAATTTAAAATAGTCTTGTCGTTGTCATTCGATGTTATGCCAAAATCACTTAACGAGCTAAATTCAAACGAGCTTGCAACATCGCCAAGACTTTCTTTATAGCTAATTGATATTATATCGTTGACAAGTTTATTGTTTATATAAAAATCATAAATCATAATTTTTTTTATATTAATCCTAAAGTTTTTAAAGCATATCGTGCTGTTATATTTTTTTCAGCACTTGTAACCATTTGACCCCAATTTATAGCATAATTAATTATATTCGATTTAAATTTGTCAAGTTTCAAGCTATATGCGATATCTTTTGCATTATCAATACTATATTTAAATTCACTTACAAGCACTAAATCATCAAATAAAATATTTATACCCGATGTTAAAATATTGCTCAAACCATAATCACCTGATGTATAGTCATATGCTATTAGTCTTAAAGGTAACTGATTTTGCTGACGTTCTTCTAAAAATTGAACATAGTCATAGCCATTTAGATTACTTGCAATTCGTATTGACTTGTAATTTTTGTAAACCGGAAAAATACCACTCCAAGACAATTGTTCAAGATTTTGATATGAAGGCAAATTAAATGCTTGATTAATGCCTTTGTAATTGATTGTGTCACTTGTTTTCACAAATGGGATATCTTTGGGCACAATTGGTAAAAATAGACTTTCTGTATTGGGATTTGTGACGTTAAATGCTTCTTGGATTGTACTTAGCAATTTATTATTAATTTGTGTCAGTAAATTTTGACCTGCTTGTCTTTCACGTATAAATATTATATCCATATCTTTTAAACCGCCAATGCTGTTTTTAGTTCCTTACCTAAAATTTCTTTAATATTAGTAATAAATTCGTTATTGCCAATCATATTACCAGCTATATTAATATTAATAGTGACATCTTTTGTTCCAACAATTTTTTTAGTTTCTTTATTATTTATAACTGTTGTACCTCTTGGCAAGTTTACAAATTCAGGACCATTTTCGCCAACAAGTGACAACTTGCCAGGTGTAAATGATTTTAAGTTTGCTTGCTTTGGTATTATTTTTGATGTCACATTTTTCCTTTGTTCCTTATTGCCACTTGTAAAGAAGTTTTTCACGCTATCAAACACTTGTTTTGCTTTTTTTGCGCTTTTTGTAACTTGGCGAATTTTTTTCTCTAAAATGGCAAGAATGTTAGCAAACGCACTATAGCCTGTTACAAGCGTTATTGCAGGATTTAGCATCATATCCATATTTAATGTTATTGTTTTTTTTGTGCCACTATGAAATTTTTCAAAATCCAATAAGGAGCTTTTGTCAATATTTATAATTGACGGGACATATTGAGTTACTTTTGTAAATATTGGGGTTATTTTTGTTCTTATCCGAGACATTTTGTCAATTATAACGTTCATAAACCAATTGAGCTTTGGTATCAATAAGTTATTAGCTTGCTTAGAAAACGCGCCAAAACCTTTTTCTAACAAATAAATATTGTCGTAGCAAGTGTTGACACCCAAAATTTTTTCATCTGGTATTTTTTTTAGTCTTGGAGTAATTTCTTTAAATAAAACTTTTTGATTTTTTAAATGCCCGTTGTTATCTTTTATGGAAATACCAAGTGCTTTAAAATTATTTATTGTAGTTTTATTACCTGACAACTCCATTTTTTTATCCAAATCATCCATAGGTTTGACAACACATGCTTTAAAGCCCGCAGCGATGGTATCACCTACAGTCATCAATTCACCGATGGGCAATTTTGTGGAATTTGCAAGTTGTTTTACACTATTTGACAACTGTTTACATGCATTATTAAAGCTTTTTTGTATTTCTCTAGCTGTTTTTTGATTATGGTCAAAAGCTTTGGTTATTTTTTCTAGAGGTGCCGTTGCTTTATCAATTAATGCAAATTGTATAGCGAGTTTTTTTGCCATCTTTCTGCCTCGTTTTCTATCTCTACCACCGCGCTTGCTTTATATATCTCTTTTTCGTAATAATCAAGGCTTAGCAAGTCTTTCAAACTATGTCCTCGTTGTAAATAATGATGAATAAGCGCAAAATCATCATCATTTTTTATTGCTTTTTTACTTTTTCACCTGCATCAGCTAAACCGTATAAATTTAACACAGTTTCACATAAGCTAGCAAATTCTAATAAATTTGCAGCAAATATTTTTTCGACTATATTATATGGTAAAGTGACATCATAACCTTTTATCAACTTTTCATCGCGAAAACAAGGGCAAGACATATAGATAAGTTCGCTTTGTCTTTCATAATAGGTTTTACTATCATCTTGCATTATTTCACAAACTTGTTGAGCTGGTAACCGGTTTATTTTTATAGTTCCGTTTAAAAATTTGCTGTAATATTCAATCTCTTCTTGACCGCTTATTATATTTTTTTTCTTTAATAATGTTTCAGCGGTCAAAATTTCTTTTTCGCTCATTTTAATGCCTTTCTAGTATTATATTAAAGATAACTATAATCCATTGCATTAAATGCAATTGTGTCTTGATTTACTTTACCTTTTTCAAAACCAAATATTTCAAAATCCTGTAACGTTATACCTGTTATTGATATACGCTTAGCTTCCCCTGTATCAGGATTTTCAACCTTTCCTGTTAAAGTTATTTCAACCTGTTGTTTGTTTTTGTATTTTTCAAATATATCATTTAAGCCAAAATCAACTTTAAACTTTATTATTTCGCCTGATAACTCTACTCCTACAAGTCGCTCTTGTACTGCAAAATTGTCAGTGTCGTCTATTTTTTCATATTTATTTGTCTGTTTAAAACTAAATTTTTGGACTCTAAGCATCCTATCAGTATTATTTATCCATAATTCACCGTTTGTACCTGTCCAAACATTGCTTATTTTTGTATTTGCACTCATTCTTTTATCCTTTCTTAAAACATCTCAACCGTTAATTTTATCCCCTCAATAGCATCTAAAAGTTTGACATCAAGGGTCGCATATATCATATTTTTGTATGTATATTTACATACTTCATCATCGCTCCAGTTTTGAGCTTCTGTTTTACCAACTGCAAGCCAAGCGCTCCTTTGTGTTTCGATATCAGTATATATTTCATTGTCATAATTTGGGTCTAAAATACCTAAATTTTCAAGTTCTTTTATATATCCATAGTTTACAGCTGAATAGAATAAACACTGGTTATCATAGTTATTTTTGTATTTCCCTTTGTAGCCTGTTCTAAATGCTTTAACTATATCTGCTTTAATACGTCGCATTCCCTCAGCTATTGCCAACGATTTCATATCTTCTGTATAATTAGCATTTAAAGTTTGTAAAGTGTTACATGCATTGGCAAGTCTTATACCTTCCTCTTCCGGATAAAGCGTTAATTGACCTAATTTATATGTTTGAGGTTGACCAACACTTTGTAGCTCATCAAACACTTTATATGTTATTGACATATTATAAGGACATCCGCAAGCAACACCGCCAACTATAGGGATAAGCTCCAAACCAGTTATATTTGTTGTAGTTCCGTCATCATTCTTTAATACTGCATTTGGGTTTATTATTGAACATACATTTATTGAATCCGCCTCAATGTTATACACCATTGCAAATTTTTCATTTTCCATTGCATATGCTTTTACATCTGTTTGTATTCCTGTATCCGTTGACATTATCCAGTCAAAATTCGGTAACAAATTATCAATCGCGCTTACAAAATCTGCCATTTCTGTTTTATATTCAATAACCGTTACCTTTTGACAACCTCCTTTAAAAAGTTGTTTTATATAGCCTTCAAGTTTTTCATCTTCAAGGCTTAATATAGCTGATTTATAAGTCGATATTTTATAAGACTCCTCTAAACTTTCATTTTTATATAAAAATAAAGCCCGTCCTTTGTCACCTGCTGATATTTTATTAGCAACTATTTGCTTAAAAATTACAAGAATATCAGCTTTTAAATCGTTTAATTCTACTTCTGCCATTTTTTTTTCCTTTCTTATTTAAAATTTTGTGTAATATCATTAATTTTTTCTACATTATTTAATGCTTCATCATCATAAGGGTTAGCATTTGCATCTGTTTTTTCGTTGTTTTCTTGTATCTCAATAGGTTCTATAAAATCAAAATTTATAGCAAATGTTAAAATATAATCGTTCTCATCAAAATCAATATTTGTATTTATTGCTTCAAGGAATTTATAACATGACTTTACATTATCATTGATTAAATTGTAAAAAACTTTTAATGGTTTTTTGAGTGCCGTTTTTAATTTTTCTTCGATTGAAGTTAAATCTATCAATGTTTTCTCTTCTGAAAAATATACTATATTGAATGAATATTTTGCTTGAGTTGTCTCATTTGCTATTTCTTGTTTATTACCACTTATATATTCAATATTAAAACAAGGAAGACTTATATTTTTTACATCTTTTACTTGAATATTTAAATCTTCAAAGCAGTCTTCAAGCCTTAACTTTAACGCTTTATATATATCCGCTGTTGTAATCATTATATAAAACTAATCGCCTCTTTAAATAATTTATCTATAAATTTTTGTTAGCCATTTATTTATCAGTTAACAATTCTTGGGGTTGATTAGAACGTCATTTCCCTTTGTGAAACCTGTTTCTTGAATACCTTTGTTTAAGTTTTAACTTTGTTAAGTATTTCATATCCTTTGTTAAAATTACATCTTAACTGTAAATAAATAGGGTTGCCATTTTCATCTTTTTCTTTTGTTTTGCAAAAATCACCATAATACCAGTTTTGATTTTGTTTACTTCCTGTTTTAGCCTTTTCAAAAATAATAAGACGGTTAAATATTGCTTTATTTATAAGCTTTTGTGCCTGTTCACCTTTTCGTTGCTTGCTAATATGCTTATTATTATCAAAACCTACTTTCTTTTCTTTGTATAATGCGCTTCCACAAGTCGGACAAAATGCATAAAGAGCTATTTTGTATTTAAAATTTTGTGTTGGAATATAACAACTTGAAGTTGCTGAAAATTGGTGGTTACAACAAAAAAACACTTAGACATCTCCCTAAAGATTTGTAATGTAAACCTAAAAAAAGCAAGCTTCGCCCATATCCGTTTTGTCTTAAGACCAGTCATAGCAAGAATATTGTCCCCATATTATTTCAATGGAATTTAAGACTCACAGCTATTGACAACGGCAAGGTTGTTAGCCTACATTGTTAGTTTATAATATTTAATTTTAAAATACATCATCGTTGGAGATGAGGTATACACTTGCATTAAATCATCATAGTTTAAGTTGTTCAGACAATCATATTTTAAAACCTCTTTTCGTTCATGGCCGTTTTAGTATTGTTTTTTATAATATGTATTAATAATTCTTGATATTCGTATTCAATTATTTGTACTTCAGATAATAATTAAAAACTGAAATTTTATATAAAATATGCTTGATTTTTAACAATCTCTATTGTAGTATTATATTAGTAGTGAATTGGTCATAAATAAGAGGTGCTGGATGAACGAATTTTTGGGTTTGTTAGAAAAAAGTTTAACAAAAGTATTAAAAGACAAAACTAATATAATAATATTTATTCTTTTACTGGGATTTATATCAAGTTTTATCAAGTTGAATGAAATGAATAAAAATATAATAATGGCCAAAAAACGTGTAGATTTTAGATATTTTAATACTATTACCATGTTTGAAGAGCTATATAACATAAAAATAAACACAGAAAACGGGGAACTAAAACCTAAATTTCAATCAACTCGTTAGGGGTAACATCAAAATTTGCGCATATTTTATAAATATCTTCTATTTTTGGTTGTTTTTTCCCAAGACATAAATCAGTATAATAGTTTATATTCATATCTAAAAGCTCAGCCATTTCATCCATTAATAAATTATTTTCAACTTGTATTTTATTTAATTTGCGTCCAAAAACTTTATTTAATTGCTTAACATCAAATTCTTTTACTGAGTTCCTTTTTTTCAAATTACTTGTTGAAATAGATGTAATTGTTGGATATACAGAAATATTGTAATATTGCTCAATTTTTAATAACTCAGATACTGTTATTTCACTATTATTTTTAACTTTATTGCTGATATTTGCCTTACCGCACCCTAAAATTCTTGCGAAATCAGCTAAATATATTTTATTTTTAGTTAAATTTTGTAAACTAGTTTGTAATTCAATAAAATTCATATTTTTACCGCTAAAATCTTGTATTACAAATCAATAAATACACTAATGCTTGACAATTGAGTTCATTATTAGTATACTCATTTATGTAATTTAACAAACATAAAAAGGCTAATTTATGAAAAAACGTATTAACTTTTTAACAGAAACTGACAAATATCGAAGTTTTTATAAACATACTATCGATAACAATACTACAATGACAAATGTTTTAAATAGTTTCATAGATAAGTATCTTTTATCAGCAAAGATAAAAAAGAGGAAAAGCTAACTTTAAGTTAACTCCTCCTCTTTTAATCTCTGTAGATAATAATATCAAATCAAAAATAAAAGTCAAGCCACAAGTGTATAGTTATATGACCTAGTTTTGATGTAAAAATCTTACATTGAAAATTAAATATAACTAAAGTTTTTATATCTGCGCATCTTTTAATTGATCCATATTTTAACATTTTTTTCTTACAAAAATAAAGCTGCTCAATTATAAAAATTTTAGAAATGAAAGGAGACAAAAATGACAAAAACAAGAATTAAAAACTATGAAAAAGAAAAATTTAACAATTTCGTAAATGCTATGCGTGAGTGTATCACATCCATAACATTAGAACTTTATGACCCTGATGGAATTGATTTATTTCCGACACAGGAAAACATACTTAATCGAGCTAGGGAGAGATTTATAAGATTAAAAAAGTGTGGTTTTTATGATGATTTAAACAGGATAAATATAAAAGTGCTTGAAAGAACAGTTTTATAATGCAAAGACTTTTAACTACATTTAACCAAAAAGGCCCTAAAGGAAATGAATTAAAAGAAAAGCTTTAGTTTTTAGTTTAAAATATGATAAGTAAAAAAGAAACAATATCACATTTAAAGTTTAAGCTTAAGATGAACAGATAACAAAAAATGTCCTTGAAAAAGAAATTAATAAATATAACTCAGGCGAGAATAAAAGAATTATACGATAGGGCTTGATTAATAAAATAATATCTAACTTAATACACATATATGAAATAGCAGATGAGCCGTGGCATCCCCGCTTTTATTAAGACAAGGAAATAGAAAAATGGATAGAAAAAGTTTTGTAATGTATCTTGACAGCTTAGAAATTTTAGACGAATTGACAGATGATGAAGCAGGCAAATTATTTAAAGCTATAAAACTTTATCAACTTGAACAGAGAATTGAATTAAAAGGTATATTAAAAGCTTTATTTATTTCATTTAAAAATATTTTTGATAGAGATTTAAAAAAATATAAGTCTGTAGTTGATCGCAATAGACAGAATGGGAAAAATGGGGGTCGACCCAAAACCCAAAATAACCAAGTGGGTTTTTCTGGGTTAAAAAATGAAGAAATAAAAATCCAAAATAACCTTGATAGTGATAGTGTAAGTGATAGTGAAAATGACAATTCTTTATGTTTACATTCTCCATTGGAAGAAAGCACGCACGAAAAAAACGAAAAACAAAATACAAACCATGAAGAAAAACAAAACATTGTTGATATGACAAGGGATAGTAGCGTTCAAAAACGTAAAAAGGACCCGTTTTTAAGTGAAGAGGTAAAGCAGTTTAAGGAATGCTATAAAAAGCATTTGGGAATGATGCCGTTTTTAAGTTCACCTCAATGTTTGCAGCTTTCGGAGCTTATTGAGAATACACCTGATTTTTTTGAAACATTAGATGACGTGTTAAAAACAATGAAAGCCATTGGTAAATTTACAGGCAAAGACGGACAAAAATACAAACCATCTGTGAGTTTTTTACTCAAAGATAAAAACTATTCGGATTTGCGAAATGGAGTATATGATAACCGCGCAGCACCTGATGATGATTTTTACAACACAACTTTTATGGCAGCACTTAGAGAAGTGGAGGAGACAAAATAATGTGGTATAGCGAAAAAGACGAGTTTATACGTAAGCTATTTGCATACTACAATAGCAAAGATGCAGAAAAAGCACAGGAATACAAAAGGGAACTTGGCACTTATGACTTATGGGATTATGAAAAGTGTTACAGGCTTATCATAAATGAGTATGAATATGATAAACTACCAACACTAAAAACAGTAAAAGATTTTCGCAAAAGGTGCAAAAAAGCATCTGCTAAGTTTGAAGAAACAAAATCAAAAACTTACCAGACCGTGACACTGCGTAAAAGCATCAAGGATAAAAACAACAGAACAGTTAAAGCAGCAACATATCAATTTGCTTTCGTAGACTGGGGAAAAACAGATCTTAAGGAATTGACTAACAAGGGATTTGAAAAAGTTGGCACTTAAAATGCAAGAAGAGGAAATGATTAGAAGCAAAAGACAATATTTGACACAAATAACTATAAAGGAGCAGAAGATGAACAACAACTTATACGAATTAACAAAAAGAGAAAAAGAGGTATATGAATTTTTAATAAAAGGTTATGAGCCAATTGAAATAAGCGAACAATTAGGGATTAGATATACAACAACTCGTACGCATATAAATGCAATATGCGATAAAAAAGGTTTTAATGGCAAACACAGGATACAGAAACTTGTATGCGATTACTATATAAAAAATGGTGGTAAAGAATTATATTAACCCATAATATGTTCCTTGCGGTGTAATGTTAGACTGTGAAAATTATTATAAAAAAAATTTTAAAAATGTATAAAAAATTTACAAAAATTCATGCGGGAAAGTAAAAAAGGAGGGATAAGAATGAATAGTGTAGTAAGTTTTGATATAATACCCAATGATTTAATTTCATTTAAAGAAGCCTATTCGTTGTATGGAATAAAATATAACACTTTATATAAATACACAAGAATACTTAATGAAATACCTTTGTATACAAAAGGTGGTTTTAAAGTTTCTAAAAAAGATGTTGCAAATTGGTTGAAAATGGGAAAAATTGAGGCAAAGAAAAAATGAGTATTAGAAAAAGATATAAAAAAGACGGTTTATTTACTTGGGAATTTTGTATAACAATACAAAAGCACCCAAGAAAACAATTTAGAAAAAGTGGATTTAAAACTAAAATTGATGCTCAGCAAGCTGAATTCGAGGCAATAAAAAAATATAAAAATAAATCATTTGCCTTAAATCCTGAAACAACAAGATTTAAAGATATATTAGATTTATTTATTGAACATATTGAAAATTCTATAGAATATTCCAAAGGAACAGTGCAAAATTATAAAGGCTATTTGAAAAATCATTTGCAATATTTCAATGAGTTTAGATTAGATGAATTAACACCTTTGGCTATTCAACAATGGCTGGATGCATCAAAAAATAAATCACCGTATGTGCTTAATGGTTGCAGAAAACTTTGTAAAGCTAGTTTTAACTATGCAATACAAATGAAACTTATAATAGAAAATCCATTTTCTACAATGCGTATTTCAACTGAGCCTAAAGTTATAAGAAAAAGGTTTACTATTGATGAAATAAAAAAAATAATTAAAATATGTAAAACTCAAATGCCGGAATTTTACTGCATATTTTCATTAGCTATTTTTACAGGTATGCGATTAGGTGAATATAGTGCTTTGAAAGTGGAAGATATAGATTTTAAAAACAATCGAGTATTTGTTACTAAACAATTTACGCGCGGTATCTTGAAAGATAGGACAAAAACACGAGCATCTACTAGACTAGTCAATTTTTCTGACACTATTGGTGAGATTATAAAATGGCATATAAAAAAACAAGCAATATGCCAAGGGTTGCTTTTTAGAAGCTCTAAAGAAAATAAACCAGTTAGCCCTAAATGGATAAAACGAAAATTTAATTTGTTACTGTTATTGTCAGGTTATCCTGAAAATTATATGAGAGTGCATGACCTACGAGGGCAATTTGTAGATTTATTACATACATTAGGTTTGCCTATAGTGTATATAAGCCGCGAAGTGGGTCATTCAAGAACCGCAACAACAAATGATATTTATTCTGAAATAATGAGTGAAGTTTATACTTCTGCGAATAAAAAAATAGAAGAAAAAATTTTTGTGAACACTTTGTGAGCATTTGAAAACGTATAATAAAAAAAGAAGCTGAAAAGCTTCTTATTAATGGTACCCCCAAGGGAATTCGAATCCCTGTCTACACCGTGAAAGGGTGTTGTCCTAGGCCTCTAGACGATGGGGGCTTAATTCAATATATATTTATAATAACTAAAGCAAAAATTTATGTCAATATATTTTTTGTTATAATTAATATTTTCTAATTTTGACAACAGCTTTTTTTACCAGCATTTTTCTATAATCTGTTGCAATTTGAGGTTTGTGAGCATCATTTGTATAAAAAATAACAAAATCATTTTGTTTAGCTTTTAAATAATTACATTCGCCGTTATAAAAAATGATATCTTTTTTTTCGTCATATGCTTGTATAGGGCTTAAACTTTTCTCATTAAGATTAACAAAGCCAAGCATTTCTTCGCCTTCAATTATAAATTGAATATCAATATATTCTTTATGTGATTCAAGTTTACAATTTTCGATTGGTTTTGGATAATATTGTTCTATGTTTACATATATATCATCGTTTATTATGTGTTTTCCTTCTTGCATATTTTTTAAATCATTATTTTGTAAAAATAATAAACCTTCCTTTATTTTTTCACTCAAATTATAATATATGGAAGCATTTTTAATATTGTCAAAAATCATTTTTCTTTTCCTTTTTTAAATTCTCATTTTTTTACATGACGGGCTGCCGCCCCGCAATTAATATGTTAATCCCCCAACGTGGGTTGATTTTAGTTTTATTTTTGCATTGAAGTTCAATCTTTACTTTTTCCCTTCATATTTTTTAATTTTAAGATTTTATTATAAGATACTTTTATATCATTTTTATCTATTTTCCCCTCGTTTATGGCATTTATAATAATATTATGAATTTTTTCAGGTAATTGGGGATTGTCTTCTTTAAAATTGCAAAAAAGAAGTATGTTGACTCCTGCATTTATTGCATTTATTACTGTTTCATCTAACGTATAATTATTTTTAATAGCTAGCATATCCAAATCATCGGTAATAACTACCCCATTAAATTTTAGTTTTTTACGTAAATAGCCGTTTATAGTCTTTTTAGATAATGATGATGGATATTGAGAATCAAAATTACCATTAAAAGTATGTGCCACCATCACCATTTGATTTGGATTATATTTCAAAAGTGAAATATATGGTTGAAGTTCGTTTTTATTCCAGGTTGAAGTTGCATCAACAAAGCCTAGATGAGTATCTCCAATTGCACTTCCATGACCTGGAAAATGTTTTAATGTTGTAATTACATTATATTTTTTATGCTCATTTATAACTATTTTGGAATAATCAATAACTTTATTATAATCATTTGAAAAACTTCTCTCTTTTTTTGATATTATAGAGTCTTTATTTGTACTTAAATCAACACAAGGTGTGAAATTTAGATTAAATCCTGATTGATATAATTCAAAAGCCATTTCATTATATATTTCTGAAGCATTTTTTATTGTCATATTTGATACTGATTGAAAAGTCGGATAATCTTTGAAGCCATTTTTTTTATTTAATCTTTGAACATAACCTCCTTCTTGGTCAATGGAAATAAATGGTATGTATTTTGAATTTGTGGTTTTTATTTTTTTTGTCATTTCAATTAAATTTTTTTTATCTTTAATATTATGTTCAAATAATATAACACCTGAAATTTGATTATTATTTATTTGTTTTAGAATAGTTTTAAAACCCTCGGATTCAACATTATCGCCATGATATCCTACTATTATCATCTGGCCTATCATTTCGTCTAAATTTGCACAATAGACATCTGCTGAAAATATAAAATAAAAAATTAAAGCAATAAATATTTTTTTCATATTTAGATTTTAACGCAAAAAAAATGACCTGAATATAAATATCAGGTCATTATTTTTTTTACTATAAAGTAAATTTAAATTGATGCCTCCTCTTATGCAAAATATGCACTAAATACTATGTTAATTGCACCATCACTTAAGCCCATGTATGCAAGTTCATCATATAATGCTTCAATTAGCTGCGTATTTTCTCCAATACGATTTACTGAAGTTTTATGCGAGCTTGCAAAACTCGTTACAGTAGAATTGATTGCATTAAGATTATAATTACCATATGCTGCAAGTGCATTTAATATATCATCCGGTTTAGCTTGTTTTACCTGCGATTCAGCAGGTTTATTCTGTATTTCTTTGTTTTCATCTTTTTTCTGGGTTTGATTGCTTCGTGATGTATATACCCCATAATTTCCATTTACATTGTTTGAATCAATTCTCATTTTCGTACCCTATTTCCCTTATCTGCGTTAGTTAAGTTATCGACTATTCTTTAATGAAACTTTATTATTTTTCAGTATTTTTTTTGAAACTGTTACAAAAGTTTACAATTCGTATATTATTTCAAAATTATTAGAATCAAGTTTCGCTAAATACCTATGTGAGTTTGCTCTCAAAACATATGTCTTTATTCCATTCATATCATCCTTTAACCGCATTGAGATATTTTTTGATAAAAGTTTTTCATAAGTTTTTATAATATTTTTTTCACCATTTAGTGAACACATAAGCATATAATTATTTTCATCTTTAACAAATGATAAACTGTCATTAGAATTAAAAGTTATACTAGATAATAAATTTGGATCAATTATTCTTTCTT
>USEW01000033.1 GCA_900553845.1 uncultured bacterium | reverse complement strand
TTACGTATTAGACGAACTTGGTGAAGAAAAAGTAAGAGATTTGATAGATATTATAGGGGATATATTAGATATTATTAAGAAAGAGGGAAATAGACCAGATGAATAACAAAAATTTTACAATAATAAGTGATGGTTCTTGTGATTTACCAGATGAAATAGTTAAAGAAAAAGATATAAAAGTAGTACCTTTTTACATTTCATTTGATGGTAATACGTATTTGAAAGAAAAAGTAGACATCGGCGTTCAAGAATTTTACAATAAATTGGTCAATGAACCAAATGTTTATCCCAAAACAACAATGCCAGCGATTAGCGATTATGTTACAACTTTTGAAGAAGAAATCGTTAAGGGAAATGATATTATTTGTATTTGCATAACAACAAAGTTTAGTGGATCTTATAATAGTGCTATGAGTGCTAAAGATATTTGCCTTGAAAAATATCCTGATGCGAAAATTACCGTTGTTGATTCAATGGTTAATACTGGATTACAAGGATTGTTAGTTTTAGAAGTAGTTCGTATGAAACAAGATGGTTTAACATATGAAAAAATTGTTGAAAATATTGAAAATGATTATAAATTTACTATAAGAGATAGAATATATGAATATTCTTTGATTATTAAAAATGAGTTTGAATATGCGAAAAATTCTATTGAAAATACTGAAACTATTATAAAGCAATTATCAAAATCTGCCGATTCGTGTTTTATAATAAAATACGTATTTCTTAATTTAACTAAAATTCCATTTATTCCTGTTTCAAAATTAAATGAAATAAGAAGAAATTTATTTAAAGAGTTTTCAGAATACCGAGTTAAAAATTATAAGCAAGAAACAAAAAAAATAGAAAAAACAACTCATCCTTATATAAGTAAAGATATAACATACAAAGAAAATGTATTTAATGATTATGCAAAAGAATTCTATAAAAGGCATGGCGTTGACAATATTGAAGTGGCATTTGAAGAAAATCATACACAACATAATAAGTATGAACTTATGCGGACAAAACATTGTATATTACATTCTTTAAATTTGTGTAAAAAACAATTTGGAATAAATGATAAATATTTCTTAATTGATGATAAAAATAAAAAATACGAGCTTAATTTTGATTGTAAAAATTGTGAAATGGTTGTTTTAAACACTGATTAAATTAGAATTTCATTAAACGTCGCAAATTATTTTTAAGGGTATTTAATTCTTTTTTATCTTCAATAATGTTTAAAGCATCCTTTAACGTTTTTATTGCCTCTTCTTCACGTTGAAGGTATTCATAAATTAAGCTTAGATTCAGATATACTTCGGCTGTCTGCTTAGGTTCAATTTTTATAGCACGTTGAAAATAATAAATTGCATCTTCAAATTTATTTGTTAAATAAAATATAATTCCCATATTATAGTTGGCATCAAAAGAACCTGGAAATGCTTTTAACGCAGCCAGACAATACTTCTGGGCTTCATTATAGTTTTTCATTTTTTTATAGCATTTCATAAGTCGGTAATTTGCTTCATAGCTTGATAAATCAAAAATAAGAATTTTTTTGTATACTTCAATTGCAAATTCTAAATATTCAATATTTAAATTAAACTGCTGATTGTATTTTTGTTCAAATAAAGTTCCCATATCAAGCAAATATTCCAAGGTTTTATAATCCTTTGGATTTATGGTTTTTAAAATAAGCTCTAAAGCTCTTTCAAATTTTTTCATATGCGCTAATGCATACGATAATGATACATAAATATTTACATCTTCTTTTATATTTAAAGTTTTTTCAAAATGTTCAACAGCTTTTTCGTAATTTGCATTATTTTCATAACATAATGCAATATTATAATGTACATCAGGATTTTGTGAATTAATTTTTAAATATTTTAAATAATAATTTATAGCTTCATTATACTCGCCCGATAATTGAAGATTTAAAGCATAATTATATAAAGCATCAGAATCATTTGGACGTATATAATATGCTTTTGCGAAGCATTTAGAAGCCAAAAAATATTTTTTTTCATTGTATAAATCAATTCCTTTTTCATATAATTCTTCAAATGATGCAAACAATATTGGTGTATCAAGTAGATCTAAAAATTTTAACCATAAAATCTGATAGTCCATGTAAGACATATTTAAAAGTTTATTTTTAAATTTGAGCATATTAAATATATTCATAGTATCATTTTAATATAAAAACAGTATTAAATAAAATGTTAAAGGAATAAAAATGTACGAATACCTTTATGGTGAATTGGCTGCTAAATTTAAAAAATCTTATAAAAATGCATATATGGTTCTGGATATTAATAATATTGGATATAAGATAGTGACAAATGACAGAGTAATTGATTCTTTGTGTGATATTAAGGAGAACATAAAAATATATATATCTTTAATACATAAAGAAGATCAGATGATATTGTGCGGCTTTCTTCAAAGAGAACAGCGAGATATTTTTGATATATTGCAAAGTGTTTCAGGTATTGGAATGAAAGTTGCTCTTGAGTTGCTTAACGAGTTTGACTATTGTGATTTAATTTCTCACGTTTTAAACGAAGATTATAAAACAGTTGCAAAAACCAAAGGCGTTGGTGTTAAGCTGGCACAGAAAATTATTATTGAATTAAAAGATAAACTTGTGAACTATAAATCAAATGACGTATTAATTAATACAAAGTCATGTAATGATTTAAAATATACTGAAATTTTAAACATACTTCAAACACTTGGATATAATCAAGATGAAATTGAAAAAACATATAGTCAGGTACTCAAAGATAATAAAATTATTTCAGAAGATTCAAACTTATTGTTAAAGCAAATACTTACTTATTTATCAAAAGAAGGGGGATAATTTTTATGAAAATATTATTTGCATCAAATGAAGTAGCACCTTTTTCAAAAGCTGGAGGTCTTGGAGATGTCATGGGAAGTTTACCCAAAGAGCTTATAAAAGAAAAAGATGTCGAAATTGCTATATTTACCCCGCTTCATGGTTGTATAGACAAAAAAAAGTTTAATATAAAAGAATTACCTGATTCCACACTTAAAATTTTATTCGGTCATCAGATGAGGGAATTTAAGCTTTATATTGCCAAGCTGCCAGATACAAACATAAATGTTTTTTTTGTTGATTCAATGTATTATTTTGGTTGCTTTAATGAAGTATATCCTAAATGGCTTTATCAGGACTATGAGCATGAACGATATATTGCATTTTCACAAGCTGTTCTTGAATATGCAAAATATTTAAACTTTACACCTGATATTATTCATACAAATGATTGGCATACTGCAATAATGAACAGTTATCTTGTTTCAAATTACAATATGGATGAATTTTATAATAATGTAAAAACCGTATTTTCAATTCATAATCTTGCATATCAAGGTGTAACAGACCCGTCGATACTTGACTTTACAAATATGCAAAAGCATAGGGTTTATCACCATCTTGGAATTGAACATTTTGGACATGTCAATTGGATGAAAGGAGCAATAAATTTTGCAGACAGAATCGTTGTTGTGTCTCCAAAATATGCTTCTGAAATTCTGACAGATGAGTTTGGAGAAGGCATGGATTTTACCTTAAGAGCTGTGCCATACAAAATCCGCGGTATTTTAAATGGTATAGATTACGGGATATTCAACCCAAAAATCGATAAAAGTCTAGTTAAAAATTATGATATAAACTCAATTGAAAATAAAGGAAAGAATAAAGAAGAAATATTAAACCTATTTGGTTTTAACAATAAAGATAAAAATAAACCTTTAATAGCAATAATTTCAAGACTTGTAAGTCAAAAAGGATTAAATCTAATCCGGGATATGGAATACGAATTACAAAAACTTGATGCAAATTTTGTAATACTTGGCTCAGGTGATAAAGATTATGAAAATCTTTTTATATGGTTGTCAAATAATACTAAAAATATAAGGGCTCAAATAGGCTATAACGAAGAATTATCACATAAAATATACGCAGCTTCAGATATGTTTTTAATGCCTTCAAAGTTTGAGCCCTGCGGTTTAGGTCAGCTTATTGCTATGAAATATGGCAGTTTGCCAATTGTTCGAGCTGTTGGGGGACTTGATAATACAATTATCGGATATCCTCTTGATAATTCAACCGGATTTAAATTCTGGAGATTTAACGGATATGACATGCTTGAAGCTTTAAATTGTGCATTAAATGTTTATAATGACAAATTTACTTTAAATGCTATGAGAAAATCCGCTATGAATTCAAACTTTTCTTGGGAAAAAAGTGCAAAAGAATATTTAAAAGTTTATAATGAACTTTTGTAATATACTCTATTTTTCAATTGTTTCGGACTTAGGCATAGTGTCAGAAATCTTTGTTATTTTATTTCTTTTTTTATATAAAATAACAAAAAATATGATAATAACAATAGTAACCGCAAGTATAATAAGTTCAATATATTGTTGAACAGCCTCTCCAAAGAACATTAATACAAGACTGACAATAAAAAATCTTAATCCGCGTCCTACAATGCTTGCAATTATAAATTGTCCGAAATTCATATTTAAAATACCGCTTGCAATAGTAAAAACTTTATATGGTATTGGTGTAAAAGCAGCGAATAAAACCGCTGCTGCACCATATTTATTGTATAAAGCTTCAACTTTTTCAAATTGTGCATGCTTATTACGAAACAAAAAATTAAATATAGGTCTTCCACCAAACATGCCTAGAAAATATCCAACAATTCCTCCAAAAGCTGAAGCAACAGTACATATAAAAGCATAAAACAAAGCTTTTTTAGGATTTGCCAGATCTAAAATTATAAGCAGAAAATCAGGTGGCGGAACTAGAAAAAAACTCTCAACAAAAGAATTTATTGCAAGCCCTAAAGTTCCAAGTCCTTTATAAAATTCAATATCAAACATAATTCTCTCTCTTTTTAGTATTTATAACATTTATTAATAAAGAAAAAATATCATAAATTTTTTAAAAAGTCATCACTTTTTTAACTTATCGTAATAATAATATTAAAAACCAGTATTTATAACAAAAAATCAAGCATGCTTATAATATTTAGATAAAAACTTGTTATTTTATGATAAAATAAAATGAAAGTTGAATGTATAATTGAAAGGAGTACATGATGACACAATTGGAAGAACTAAAAATTTATTTAGACAAAGATATTGATACAAGTAAATTTTTAAAGAAAAAGGTAGCAGTAATTGGATATGGCTCACAAGGTTATGGTCAAATAAATAATTTAAAAGATTCAAAAGTTGAAGTTGTATGCGGTTTAAGACCAGATGGTAAGTCAGCACAGAAAGCAAAGAATGAAGGTCTAACTGTAATGAGCATTGAAGAGGCCGTTAAATGGGCAGATATAGTGCAGATTCTTATTCCTGACGAAATTCAATCTGCAGT
Source organism: uncultured bacterium (assembly GCA_900553845.1). Taxonomy (GTDB): domain Bacteria; phylum Cyanobacteriota; class Vampirovibrionia; order Gastranaerophilales; family Gastranaerophilaceae; genus UMGS1477. The sequence continues at coordinate 7,950 of USEW01000033.1, read as the reverse complement.
ATACGAAAAACAGATTAAACCATATTTAAGCCCAGGTCAGTATTTAATGTTTTCGCATGGCTTTAATATTCATTATAAGAAAATTGTTCCTCCAAGTGATGTAAATGTAATAATGGTAGCGCCCAAAGGTCCTGGACATACAGTTAGAAGCGAATATCAAAGAGGAAAAGGTGTTCCGTCTTTGATAGCAATCTACCAAGATCCAACAGGTGACTCAAAAGAAATAGCATTGGCATATGCTTCAAGTATAGGTGCAGGTCGAGCTGGAATAATTGAAACAACTTTTAAAGAAGAAACTGAAACTGATTTATTTGGGGAACAGGCTGTTTTGTGTGGGGGTGTTTCAGCTTTAATTAAAGCAGGTTTTGAAACACTTGTCGAAGCAGGATATTCACCATATATGGCTTATTTTGAATGCGTTCATGAAATGAAACTTATTGTTGATTTAATTAATGAAGGTGGTATTTCAGATATGAGATACTCTATATCCAACACTGCTGAATATGGTGATTTAACCCGCGGACCGAGATTGATAACAAACGAAACAAAAGCAGAAATGAAGAAGATATTAAATGAAATTCAAGACGGAAGTTTTGCAAATGAATTTTTAAATGAATATCAAAAGGGCATGACAAACTTTAAAAAAATGGAAAAAGAAGGCGAAGAACATCTTGTTGAAAAAGTTGGAAATAAGCTTCGTTCCATGTTTTCGTGGATTAAAAACAATAAAATTATTAACAGGGAAAAAAATTAGTTAAATAATACAAGCAAAAAAAACGGGCTAAGCCCCGTTTTTTTTGTTTGTTGGGGCTAGTTTGTAAAGATTTGTAACAATTACGCTCAAAACTAACAAATTTTTTTTTTAGGGTTTTTATATAAGTGGTTGTTCTAATGGTTATATGGAAAAAAATAAATGAATAATTTATCATTAGTTAGTTTAAAAAGAAATAGTTTCAAGGCGGAAATCAAAGATGACCGTCAAAAAAATGGCAGGAAAGAGTCAAGAGAACAGGAAATACATCAGGCAAGCGACTATGTAATAGACAATACGTTCAAAAACAGAGCAAAAATCGCAACTGATAGACTGGTAAATGCTTTTACAATATATCCTGCAAAAGGTCTTAAAGGAGATAAAAATTCTAATTTTTATGAATTTTTAGACATGGGTACGATTCCATATGTTCTTGGAAGCGCAACATTGATGGCAATAGCTCCAATAGCAAAACATTATGATAAGCATGGTTCAAAACAAGCTGCGAAATATTGTAATGCTTTTGCCTTAGGAGTTTTGGCATATGGTGTTTTAAAAAATATCTCCAAAAGCTTTATTAAAAAACCTGTTAAATGGATAACAGGTATTGATCTTGATTTACCTTACAAAAAAACAGTTCGCGATTTGCCAAGTACAAGTGATGGAAAAGTGAATGCAAATATTGAATACCATAAAGTTTTTGAAAGTGTTGATTTTACAAGAACAGACTTGCTTTATGATTATGACAAATATGGTAAGAAACGTGGTTCTTATTATGATTATATAGCAGAAAAGAACGGTTTGGGTAAAAATCTCAATGCCTCTGACCAGTTAGTTAAACCATTTATACATAAAGTAGCTGTAAAAGAACGTATTTGTGAAACTTGGTCAAGTTATGCTTGGGCAATACTTGGTGTTGGATTATGCATGCAAAATTCAACCAAAGAATTCTTTGGTTTGGGCCCCACAGCAAAAGGCATTCAAAACTTAGCGCCAAGTAATATCTGGGGAAAAACAAAAAAGATAGGCAAAACTTTGATTGAAAGTATAAAAGAAATGCATTCAAAGAAAGCTGGTAAAGCTTTAATATACACGACTATAGCGTCTACAATATTAGGTAATATTATTACATTGACTAATAATAAACCTAAAAAAGTAAAAAATGAGATAAAGTTTAATAATAAGGATAGTGTGGTGTGCTAGTATGGTAAATTCATTAAGTGGGATTCCAAATATAAATAATTCTAATAGTTCCATTACAATGGGGACTGGAGTTAATGTTTCAAGAAAGAAAAAACCTCAAAAGCCGCGAGGACGTCTTATCGGTAAAACAGAATGGGTTGGTCCTAAATGCTTTGTAGGTGATGTAAAAGCAATTGGTAAAGGTTTAAAAGGACAAGCTAACGATTATGAATTAGGAAGACAAAATGATCTTGCATTAGCTGCAGGTTCATATAGTTTGGCTGCTTATCTTTCAACAAAAACCCCGACCACAAAAGGAAAAATAATGGAATTTGTAGGAGCTTCAGTTTTTCTAGGTATGATGAAATTATGGCCTAAAATTGCTTTTCAATATCCTCTTGAGGCCAGATATGGTGTAAATTATCGTCAAAAATTTGAAGACAGTTATGGACGTATAAAAGAATTTTATCAAGATTCTCAATATACACCTTGGGATTTATATAGTCAAAAAGAATATGATAAAATGGCTAAAAAAATGGGAATTCCTGCAGATGCAAAAAATAAAAATGAAAAAGTTCAGGAACGTGCTCATGATATAGCGTTACAAGCTAATACTTGGTGGATGTTAACAGCAGGTCCTGCCTCGGGTATAGGCACTGCGCTAATATGTAATAGACTTGAAATTCCGGCACAGGCTCTAGCACAGTGGATTGATGTAAAGTCTGCAAAAAATCATTTGAACAAGATTAAAATAGAGGAAGTTACAAAAGATTATAAACCTCATAATACAAAAAATTTAAAGAGTATAAAATCGTTATTAAATAGCAATAAAACATTAACAGGAGACGTTGTTGATAAACTTGCAAATATGTTAATACTTGTTGGTAAGGATGAAAAAGCAGATACCACAGCTATTGAAGCAATGAAAAAACAGATAGAAAGTTTGATGCCAGAAAAAAAATTTAATGCTAAAAATGTATTAGATTATTTCAAAAATGCAAGTGAAAAAACAATTTTTAAAGAACAAGATTTAAAAACTTTAATAAAAGAATATAATATAGATTTATCCAAAATAGATCCGTTAAAAATAAATGATAGAGGTGAATTTTTAGAAGCATTAAAAAGTTCTGCAAAAGATAAAAATTACGCAATAAATGGTGCAAATATTCAGGATATGTTTGAACCTATAGTTAAACATATAGATTCTATGTTTAATGCATCTAGTATAGATGATAATTTTAAAGCTAGTATTTATGATTTATATAATAGAATAGATGCAGTTCGTACAAACCAGAAAAATTTATATAACTTCTTCCAAAGTACAGTTGGTAAAGTTGATGGTTCAGTGATTTCAAATCAGGCTAATAAATTTACTGATTCATTTATTAAAGCTTTAGGAATAAAAGGCAAAGAACTTGCAAAAGCTTCAACTAATGATGATGCAGCACGTGAAGTAATTACAAAATATATGCAAAATGCTGCAAAAGATGAGGAAAAATATAAAAAAGTAATTAAATCTCTTGCAAAAATACAAGAGAATATACTTGATATGTTAGATGATGATTTATTTAACACTTATATGAAAAAAGTTGAAGAAGGTACTAAAGTTTTTGGACAAGATGATAAGTTTTCAATAGTCAGACAACACTTTTTAGGAAGTGACATAACTTTAAACGGTTCACAGCTAAAAGTTTATCAGTCTCAATATAGTCGCCTCATTGAAGGGATTCAAGCATACTTTGCAAAACCAATTATGGCACTTGATATATTTCGTCGTATAGAAACAGGCGATTTGGAAAAACAATGGAAATTAATTCAGGTCAAAGATTCAAACTTAAATAATGTGAAATATGAAGATATTAAAAACATTATTATAGATATGTTTACCAAAAATGATAAAGTATCAAGCTATACAACAAAGCATGGTATTGATAAAAATGCATTATACAAAGCAATATACAATCTTGTATATCCGACATCTCCCAACGAAGATGCAATTAAAAAACTAATAAAAGATAAGACACCATTAAAAAAGCCTGAGGATTATTACAAAAAAATGATTTCAAAAGATACCTCAGATGTTCTTGAGAATAAAAATAAAGTTTTACAGGTATTAAGTGATATATCTGCAAAAATAAATTTCTGGTTGGGCTCAGGAGATGATCCTTTAAATCCTGATTGCATCACACATACTAAATATGGTGCTAGGGTTAACGGCAATATTTTTTCAAAAGATGATTTGGTATCACAATCTCATGAAAGGATATTATCCGATGCAGCAAAAAGAAAACATAATACGAAAATATGGGCAGGTGTTATGATTGGTGGAGCTATTGCCACAATTGCAACAACAGTTATCGGATTATTGACAATTGGTAAAACTTCTAAATCTGACTCAAAAAATAAAAAAAATAACCAGCATTATCCAAAAGGAGTGGTTGCATGATGATAAGAAATGTAAACAATTTATATGGTAATCAGTTTAATTCAATAAAATTTGGAAATTCAAATAATGATAAAAAAACAAATAATAAAAGCATACCACAAAATAAGGGGACTGCTTTAAATCTTTCATCTCAAAACGTTGTAACAAATATAATTGCAGGTCAAAATGCAATAGACAGAGCTAAAAAGTCTCAAAAAGAAATAAATCTTGAGGCTGCAACAAAAGTTGATGAATCAAAAGATGTAGATAAAATTACAACTTATAAAAACACACTAAAAACTGATTTTCATAATAATGATGTTAAAATTATGGGTATAGCCATAAGAACTTTCAATGCCAAAGACGAAGATGGAAATGAACTTATTGATGCAAACGAGCAATCAGGAACATTTTTAAATGCAATTGACAGACTTGATGAAATCAAAGAACTTGGTATAAATACATTGCATATTTTACCTCCTCATCCGGTTGGTAAAAAACAAGCTATGGGCACAGCCGGTTCTCTATATTCACCACTTGATTTTCTACAACTTGATCCAATGCTTGATGACCCTAATGATCCTCGTGATGTAAAAGAAGAATGCAAAGAATTTATTAATGAATGTCATAAGCGTGGAATTAAAGTAATGTTTGATTTACCAAGTTGCGCATCATATGAAATGTTTTTAAATCAGCCGGAATTAATGGCAATTGATGAAAATGGTGTTGCTATTACTCCACAGGGTTGGAATGATATAAGAATGTTGCAGCCGTTTGACGATAAAACTAAAAGAACTTTAAATCCTTATGTATTGCAAATGCACAAAGATTATATAGATATGTTAATTGACCTTGGTGTAGACGGTGTTCGTGCTGACGTTGCAAGAGCAAAACCTACTGAATTTTGGGATATAATTATACCTTATTCTCGTAAAAAAGACCCTGAATTCGGTTGGTTAGCTGAATGCTATTGTTATGAAGATGCATCCCCACAGCTTAATATGGAAAAAGATAGACCTGAAGATTGTTTAAGAGCTGGATTTGATTCATATTATGGCCAGTATCATATTCTGTATGAGTGGCAAAAAGCAAGTGATCTTATGAACTATGTTATTGAGAATCTTGAAATGACAAAACATCTTCCTCCAAACAAATCATTAATAGGTTCATTTGGTACTCATGATGACAGGTCACTTATGTACCATGGCGGTACAACTTTTACTAATCTTGTGTCAGGCTTACAGGCTGTTTTGCCAATGACAAATCCATATATTTTAGATGGGTATCAATCAGGTGATTATTACGACTATTCATATCGTGATAAATTGGCTGCTACTTCATTCACTGATTCAAATACTTATGTAGCTCATGAAGGTAAATTAGATATCTTTAACTTATCACGTAAACCAGGCGGAGAACATCCTGAATTGGGTGAATTTTTCAAACAAGCTATGAAAATGAGAGACGAACATAAAGATGTTATTACAAAAGGCTCTTTTATTCCATTAAAAAAAGAAGGAGATCCTAATGACCAAATTATAACATTTGTACGTCATTATAAAGGTAAAACACTTCTTGTTATTGCAAACCGTGATGTTAATAAAAGAGAAACAGGTATTGTTAAAGTTCCAGGTTTAAAGAAACGTCAAAAACTTAACAACTTACTACCTTCAATTGATAACCCCAGTAAGTTTCAGGTTGAAAGCGGTCAGATAAAATGTGATCTTGGTCAGGGACGTGTTCACGTTTTTGAGATTGATACACCTAACATTCAAAAAAGCGGTCTTAAAGTCTATAGACAAAAACAGAAGGTTAAGTAAGAAAGAGTCGGGCCAAAAAAAGATATATGTAAAATCATATATCTTTTTTTGTATTTCTATCTTATTTTTATGATATTATAATTTATAAGAAGAATGGAGAATCAAAAATGTTCAATATCGCACATGATAGTATGGATAAACACAAATTAATTATTATAACTTTAATTTTGGCAATAACAATGATTGAATGCACTCAAACAATTGCAAATAAAATAGGAAATATTAAAGGTATAGCTGTTACAGGCTCTTCATCAAAAATTGTTACCTCAGATAGTGCGAGTTTATCGTTTGAAATTATTACAAAAGCTAATAATAAAACTTCTGCATACAAAACCATATCTAATCAATTACCTAAGGTTATTGATTATTTAACTCAAGAAGGTTTTACCCAAAATGATATTGATATAAAACCACAAAATGGATATGAAACATTTAAGTATGGTCAAAATGGCATAATGACAAACGAGGTTGCTTATTACAATATGTCTCAAAATATTACGGTTAATTCAAAAGATGTTCAAAAAATAAAAAAACTTTCAAATGAATTATCTAAATTAATTGATGACGGAATAAGCATTAATGTATTTGAACCTCAATATTTTTATTCAAAACTTGCCGATGATAAAGTTACTTTATTAAAGGAAGCATCCGTTGATGCAAAAGAAAGAGCTTCTGCAATGTTAAAAGCTACAAACAATCGTGTAGGAAAAATTAACTCCGTAAAAATGGGGGTATTTCAAATTACTCCAGTTGATTCAAATAATGTATCAGATATGGGAATAAATGATACAACATCAATTGACAAAAAAATAACATCGGTGGTTAATGTAGTTTTTGAAATTAAATAAACATTATAAACATAAATTATTTTGAATTTTATACAAATTTAATGTATTTTGAAGCAACATTGCTATTGTCATAGGTCCAACACCTTTTGGAACAGGAGTAATAAATTTACATTTATTGAACACGTCGTTAAAATTAACGTCACCTGTAAGTTTATTGTTTTCATCTCGATTTATTCCAACATCGATAATACAAACATTCTTTTTTATAAATGTAGAATCAATAAAATTGGCTTTTCCAATTGCAGAAATTAAAATATCTGCTGTATTAGTTATTTCTTTTATGTTTTCTGTTTTTGAATGGCAAATTGTTAATGTTGCATTATTATTTAATAGCAGCAATGATAATGGTCTGCCGACAATATTTGAACGTCCTAAAATAACAGTATTTTTGCCTTTAATTTCAATATTATATGCATTTAATAATTTTAAAATTCCACTTGGTGTGCAAGCGACAGCATATGGAGTCATATTTAATGCTAGTTTACCCACATTATACGGATGAAATCCATCGACATCTTTTAACGGAGATATTGTTTCAATTATTAAATTGGAATTTATATGTTTAGGCAATGGCATTTGCACAAGAATAGCATTTATATTTTTATCTTCATTAAGTTTTTTAATTTTATCTAAAAGTAAATTTTCGCTTATATTTTCGCCTAAATGTAAAACTTCAGACTCAATTCCAACTTCAAGACATCTTTTTTGTTTATTTCTTACATAAATTTGACTTGCATTATCATGACCCACAAGTATGACAACAAGTTTTGGTTTAATTTTTAGTTTATCAACTTTATTTTTTATGTCATTTATTATTTTATTTGCATAAAATAAACCATCAATAATAGTTGTTGTCATATAATAATCCTTTTGAAAATTAATTTTGTGGTAAATTAAATCTTGAGTACATATTTTTTAAACTTT
>USEW01000032.1 GCA_900553845.1 uncultured bacterium | reverse complement strand
AAAATATACTCAAAAAGAACTTCCTCAAATGAATCCTGGTGATACTGTAAAAGTATTTGTACGTATTGTTGAAGGTGGTAAGGAAAGAACACAAGCTTTTGAAGGTATTATTATTAAGAAACGCGGCAGTGGTGTTAATTCAACTATTACTGTTCGTAAAATCTTCCAGGGTGTTGGTGTAGAAAGAGTATTTGCTATTTATTCTCCCCGTATTGAGAAAATAAACGTTCTTCGTCGTGGTGATGTTCGTCGCGCTAAACTTTATTATTTACGTGATAGAATTGGTAAAGCTACTCGTATTAAAGAAAAAATCGAAAAAAGATAGTGTTTTAAAGTGAATAACATTAATTGGTTTCCAGGGCATATTGCCAAAGCTATCAATGAACTTAAGTCTAAACTTAGTCTTGTTGATGTTGTTGTTGAATTAAAAGATGCTCGCATACCTTTAAGTTCTTCATATTTAGAATTAAACAGAATTATCGGCTCAAAACCGCATTTAATTATTCTTAACAAAGCGGATTTAGCCGATAATTTTATGGTTAAGAAATTTATAGAGTATTTTAAAAATACTTATAATACTTATACTTTAAGTACCTCTTCGCACAATCAAGCTGATACAAAAGTCATTATAAATGCTATTTTAAAGCTTGCCAAACCACAAATTGAAAAATTAGTTTCTCGTGGGCTTAACCCAAGACCTGCAAGAGTTATGGTTATTGGCATGCCAAATGTTGGAAAATCAAGTTTTATTAATAAACTTGTCAAAAAAGCTAAAACAAAAACAGGGGCGAAAGCAGGTGTAACAAGGCAATTAAGCTGGGTAAGAATTAATCCAAAACTTGATTTGCTTGATACACCTGGTATTATTCCTATTAAACTTGAGAATCAACTTAGCGCAATAAAGTTAGCATCAGTTAACGGAGTTTCTGAAAATGCATATTCACACGAGTTTGTGGCTTCTGAACTTTTAAAAATATTGTATGATAAATATCCAAATGAACTTATTGATTTTTATAAACTTGCTTGTGAAAAGTTAGCAATTGACCTTCAAATGATTGCTAAATCACGTAATCTTCTTATAAAAAACGCAAATCCAAACATTGAACGTGCTGCATTTATGGTTTTAAATGATTTTCGTAATGCTAAAATAGGTAAGTTTACTTTGGATGAACTCCCAAATTAATAAAATGTTTTTTATTGTCTTTATTTTTTTCTTGAAAAGCATCCTTTTTAGTTTTATTTTTTGTTTCAAACATTTTTAATTGGTTATAACGATTTTTATCAAATTTGTTCATACTCACTTTGCAACTTTAAATAAACTCTAAACTTTTTTAGTATAAACCGATTTTACAAATATTTAAATTCGTAAAATTATTTAAGTGAAATTGTTTAAGTGTTGTGTTTTAAAATTAAGAATTCTGAAATTAAATAACCAATTCTTTATTTTCTTGCTTGTTTTCTTTTTGTTTGTTGTATATAAGTGATGATATAAATGCAAGTGAGATAAATACCAAGCCCAATAATCCAGTTACGACTTCGCTTATTTCTACTTTTGTTGAAATCATCATAATTAAAGCCAAAGTTCCAATAGCCCAATGTGCTCCGTGTTCTAGGTATATATATTGTTTTAATGTTTGTTTTTCAACTAGCATTATAGTCAAACTACGGACAAACATAGCACCAATTGCTAAGCCTATCATTATAATTATTAAGTCTTTACTTATAGCAAATGCCCCTAAAACACCATCTAATGAAAACGATGCATCTAATAATTCCAGATATATAAAACTAATAAGTCCTGCTTTAAATGATGTGTTTATTGCACCTTCAAAACGACCTTGAGTTTTCTTTTGCATAAATTCACTTAATCCGTGAACCAAAAGATACAAAACAAGTCCACATAACGACGAAATTATAATAGGTAGTCGGTGTGTTATAGGTTGAAAATGCTGCATTAAGTATATTAAAAATATACATATACAGGTTTCAAGCCCCTCTATTTGACCAAAATGACTTAGTTTATCTTCAAGCGGTTTTATCCAGTGAATTTTTTTATTTTCATTAAACATATAATGTAAAAACAACATCATTAAAAATACACCGCCAAACGCCAATATTGAAGCGTGGGTTTGATGAAGATAATGTGTATATTTATCTACATCATATAATGCCATTTTTGCTGTTTCTATTATTTTGACTTGAGCAAAGGTTGATACTATTATTATTGGAAACAAAAGCCGCATTCCGAATACTGCAATTAATATGCCCCAGGTTATAAACCGATGCTGCCATTTTGGTGTCATATGTTCAAGCTTTACAGCGTTTACAACAGCATTATCAAATGATAAACTTACTTCAAGTACACTTAATATGAACACTATAAATAATGTTTTTAAGCCCGAGCCGCATAGCTGATGTTCGCTATAAAAATAAGCTGTTACCAGTCCTATAATTGTTACAATTATTGAACCTTTAAAATATTTTATCATTTTTATTTTTCTCTTTTTTTACTAAACTACATTTCGTAACTTTTGAATATCGGCAAGTATAACGATAATGCCAAGAACAAGACCATAGCTCCTATTACGATTAACATTATTGGTTCTATCATCTTGGTAATTGTATCTATAACTTTATCTAATTTTTCATCAATATATATAACACTTTGTGTTAACATTTCACCAAGTCGTCCTGATTGTTCACCTATTGATATTAAAAATACCATCATTCTAGGTATTAAAACAATATTCTTTAAGGCTATGCTGAGGCGCTGACCGGTCTGTATTTTTTTTGAAGCCTGCTTTAGCTCTCTGTTTAATAAACTATTTGTTATTGTTATATTTGCAAGGTATAGACTGTCAATAACAGGAATACCTGCATCGAATGCAACTTGCATTACAGCAAAAAAGTTTGACAAATTTGCTGCTATCAGTAAATCTTTTATTATAGGAAGTTTTAATAAAATTTCGTCTATTTTATTCTTAGTTGTCTCGTTTTTTAATGCATAATATACACCACCCACAATCGATATTATTCCAATTGGGATAATAACCCAATATGCTTTTAGGAATTCACCTAATTGTAGACATATTTTTGTATAAATTGGTAGTTTATCACCTAAATTTGTAAACATATCTTTAAATGCTGGGAATACAAACATTAGCATTATCATTAACGCTGCTATAGCCAAGCATATTACAAAAACAGGGTAAATCAAAGCACCAATTACGCGGCTTTTTATTTCCTCTTGTTTTTTTAAAAGTTCAACTAAACGGGCAAGAGTTTTTTCCATTTCACCTGAATCTTCGCCGGCTTTTGTTAAACCTATATATACATGGCCAAATATATCAGGATATCGGGATATTGTTTCTGAGTATGTGTTTCCTGCCAGTATCTGTGCTTTTATTACACGTGCTGCATCGCGCAATTTAGGCGAGTCAGCTTCATTTTCCAAAAATACAAGGGATTCAATAACAGGAACACCTGATTGCATCAATAGCTTAAATGTTGATGTAAAGTTTATTTTCTCAGTTGTTGATAGTGAACGTAGTTTTGGTGCAAGTTCTTTTTTAGGTATCACTTCTTTTTTAGTGCCACTTTTTGTTTCTTCATATACATTTATAGGTATGAAGCCTAAATTTTTAATTTCCTGACGAGCTTCACGTGCGCTTGAAGCTTTTATTTTTCCGTTAACAATTTTTTTTTCGTTATTTTCTTCTTTAACTGCTTTATAATAAAATATAGCCATTTGTCTTTACCTTTAGTCGTTTACAGGTCCAAGTACACGTAAAAATTCACTTATTGTTGTTTCTCCGTTTATAATATGCTTATAGCAAGATTGGTGTAATGTTGACATACCGCCCTTTATTGCAGCTTCTTCAATATCCAGTTCAATTGAGTTAAGTGCTATCATCTTACGTATATCTTTTGTTATTCTTAATATCTCGTATACGCCTAAACGGCCGTTATAACCCTGGTAATCGCATTCTTCACAACCTTTTGGAACATATATTGTTGTATTCATAAATTCTTCATATTTGTTGCTATCTGAAACTACAAGTTTTGCGTCTTCAAGTGTTGGTTTATATTTTTCCCGACATTTTGGACATAAACGACGTACAAGACGTTGTGCGATTACACCTGTTAAAGTTGAAGACACTAGATAGTCTTTTGCACCCATTTCAATCATACGTGTTATAGTTGCAGCCGCACTATTTGTGTGAATCGTACTTAATACTAAGTGTCCAGTTAATGCAGCTGAAATAGAAACCTCAAGTGTCTCCATATCACGAATTTCACCTACCATTATTATGTCAGGGTCTTGACGTAAAATTGCACGCATGTTTGAAGCAAATGTTATATCTGCTTTTTTATTTATCTGGCTTTGGTTTAAACGTTCAATTTTTATTTCAACCGGATCTTCAATTGTTGTAATATTCAATTCTTCTTTATTTAAGTTCTTTAAAATCGAATATAGTGTCGTTGTTTTACCACTTCCTGTTGGACCTGAGGCAAGTATTATTCCGTTTGGTGATGCAATTATTTTGTATAATTCATCCATATCATGTTCATTTGCACCTATTAACGATATTTTTTTATCATCAGATGAAATGGAGGCTGCAGGCGCAAGTACACGGATAACCATTTTTTCTTTACCGTTTACTGGTAATGTATTTATACGGAAATCATATGATATGTTATTATATTTTAACGAAAATGTTCCATCTTGAGGACGACGATGTTCTGCTATATCCATTTTGGCAAGAACTTTATATCTTGTTATTATTGCTGATTCAACACGTGGTGGTAAGCGCAATACTTCCTTTAGGATGCCTGATATACGAAATCTTACTGCATATCCTTGAAATCGCGGTTCAATATGGATATCACTTGCCCCCATATCAATAGCATCACAAACAATTTTTGTATTGAATTTTGCAACACTTCCTGTTGAATCACGTATTTCACGCTCTATTAATTCTGAAAACGACTCGTCTTCATCAAAAGTCGCTTCCTCTTCCATTGACTTTATTATTTCAAGTGTTTCTTTGTTGCTTTTATTAAAATATGTGTCAAGAAGATTTTCAAATTCCTGGTTTGTCATTAAACGCACAGTTATTTTTAAACCTGTCAAATACACAACTTCGTTTAAAGCACGTTTATCTTTAGGATTTAACATCCCTAGCACTAAGTTTTTATCTTCTACCTGTATTGGAATTACCTTATGAAGTCTTATAAAATCTTCTGGCAATAAATTAAGAACATCTTTGTTTATTTTTAAATTTTCTGTGTTTATAAATGATTTGCCTGTTTGAAAAGTTAAAAATTCACGTAAATCATTCACTGATATGTATTGCTTCTGGATCAAAATCGAACCCAATGGAACTTTTAATTGTTTTGATAATATTAAACATTCATTTAACTGTTCACTTGTTATTATTTCTGATTCGACAAGTAATTCACCAAGCATCTTTTTGTGATGGTCTGGACCTTCTTTTTTTATTTTGTTTAAAAATTTTCTTGCTTTGTCGCTTACATTATATGCATCCTTTTTATACCAAGTTATAAGATAGTTTAATATGTTTGATGATAAAGCTATAAATTTATATTTTGTATTTTCACCAAGAATGCTTTTTATGTGTTGTTCACCTTCATTTGAAAAAAATTTGTCGTCGGTTGCTATATAATAATTATTATTCTTTATACACATGGGTATAAAACTATATTTCGCAAAATCCGTATAGTCAAATTTTGATACCAATTCAAGGTCTATGTTATCTTTTAGTTTTTCTATTAAATCTGTTGTCATTTTATTGTTTATGTTCTCCAATAATTATAAATCTTCTGATTCAATTATTTCCTCATCTGTGTCTTTTATTATATGGGGAGTGATTGTAATAACAAGTTCTGATTTTTCTGTTTCCTTTTTTGAATTGCGGAAGAAAAAGCCAAGGACAGGAATATCACCTAATAATGGCGTTTTGCTTACACTTTGTTTTTCAGTTTCCTGTATCAAACCTCCTAATACAAGCGTTTCACCGTCTTTTATTCGAACTCCTTTTAAGTCTAAATTACGACGTTGAAGCAATGTCGCTGCAAGCTCCTGTTGACCATATTGATTTTGTTGGTATACCGGTTCTTTTATTGTCGCATACATTGGTCTTATATTTAACGATACATAACCGTCTGGGCTTATGAAAGGAACCATTGCTATTTTCATACCATTATCATTGCCTATTTCATATTCCTTTTGAGTTGCACCATATAAACCTGCACCTTCACTTAATACTTCCGATGTAACTTTTTTTACATAGTCAGATGATAAGTCAATTGTTGAATTCTGACCGTTGGTTATTAATATTTTTGGTGTTGCAAGGACACGGCCCTTATTATTCTCAACAAGATAGTTCAAGCTTTGAGATATTACAGGAGATGTTCCCCATTTGTATACTGAATCAAGCAAGCCCGGAATACCGCTGTTATTCATTTTTCCAGGTGTACCACCCCAGAATATAGGTGTGTTTGTTCCTGTTAATAAACCGTTACCGCCTACACTGCCTGAAAACCATTTGCTATAAACATTCCAGGTGTTATTAAATTCTTTTGAACCTGCATCTGTCAGCTCTATTATTGATAATTCCACAAATGCCTGTGCTTGTTTTTTGTCATTTTTCTTTATAAAATCACTTACCATTTGAATCTGGGCTTCTGAACCACCTATCATATTTATTGTGCCTAATTGTGGTAAATACATAATTGTTAACGATGTATCATTAAATGATTTTAGTTCCTTTGAATCTGTATTTCCTGAAACTTGGCAAGCCACTACACCACCACCTACAACTACTCCTGTTGTTGTTAACATTTGACCTGACATCTCACCAATTTGACCCCCTGATGATTGTTGCGTTGATGTTGCTTGTTGAGTCTTATATTCAACTGTATTTTGAGGGCTGTCAGCATCTGTTATCTGTTGAAATGCGCTAAATGTTTCTGAATCCCCGCTACTTTTTTGAGTCATGTTAATAAATAACGACTCACAAATCAATTTAGCCATTTCCTTGGGTGTAGTATGGTTTACTTTAAATGTCGTTGTCTTCGGCTTTTTGTCAAGCACACGAATTACATTTAAAGCCATTTTGTAGTCATTTTCGGTACCGAAAATTAATACTTCATTCTCACTGGGATTGCTTATTGCTGTTTCTGAATTCGACAGCCCGGGTTTATTCAGACCAAATATATTCGTATTTAAAAAATTAGCTATTTTGGCTGAATTTGCATATTTTATTGGAATTATGTTTATATTCTGCTTTGAAATTTTTAATTTCTTTGCTGCTTCACTTTTCATAACAAGCAATGTGCCATTTTCTATAACATATGAAAGCTCTGCAATTTGCGATATCATTTCCATTGCATTGTTTAATGTTACCCCAACTAAATCAAGAGTTATTTGACCTGTTACCGAATTGTGAAATACTACATTTAAGCCAGCTTTATCTGCAAACATTCTTAATACCTGTTTTATATCGGAATCACGCAAACTTACCGTTATAAGCTGGTTGCCGTTGCGTAGGTTTATTGAGCCGTTTAGGTTTATTTTTTTACCGCTTGTATAATAATCATCATCAAACGAACTGTTTAAACCACCATTTATCATGCTATTTTCTGTATTTGCTGCTTCAGCTTTTATATTATATGGTTTGTCTGCTGAATATAATGCTATTAAAGCAAAAAGTGCTAAAACTTTTACTATTCTACTAGCTTTGCCCATGTTTTATTTCTCCTGGTCATTATTCATATTTATTATTTTGCCGTTTATGTTTTTATATCGTCCGCCAAATTGTTTGCCTAAATTCGAATTTATATTGTAGTTTATTCCTTCGTCTGTTATTGCTTGACCAACACTTACTCGATATACATTATTTCCTTGTTTTAGTATTACTTTATCCGGTGTTATACTCATTACATAAAATCCAGCCAAACGATCGCCACGACGTACAAGCTGGTCTTGACCATCATAATTTATTATAGCCTGAGGATTGTCATGATCGTATAGTATTCCAGATACTTTGGTTTCCATCATTGCGGATACTTCAATTTCATCAATTGGTTCACCAGCTTTGGGTGGGCTTATTATTTCATATGCACCAAGTGCATTATCATAATTTTCGTTTCCTGAGTTTGTTTGTATTGTTGGTAAAAACGGATTCGCACATATTGTTACATTACTTTTTTTATTCTCTTTTTGTTCTTCGTCAAATACAACCATCTTTGCACGTTTATCGCCAGTATTCTCCTTAATTTCTGTATTTTTTGCATCAGATTTATCTATATTAGATAGTTTATTAAGTTCACTTATCCGCTCTTCTTCAATAGCTTTATGATTCCCTATTCCATTTATTTTTTCTTTTACCCGTGGTAAATTTAAAACACCTATAAATATTCCAATAGATAAAATAGCTGTTAAAATGGGTATTAAATTTCTTTTACGGGCAACCTCCTGATTCTGCTTATTGTTGGCTTCTGCTTTGGAAGTTTCATTTATCGTATTATCATAGGATGTATCATTTTGAACATTTATAGTTTCTTGAATATTGTCATTTTCATCTAGTATTTCTATATTTTCATTATAGTAATTATCATTTTCTGTTTCATTTACTTCTTGTTGATTCTCTGATTGAAATGCAGGCTCTATTGATTCATAATTATCATAAGATTGGGAAGACTCCGGCTCAATTTCTATTTCTTCACTCGGTACAGCTTCATATTCTATTGATGCTATTTCATTTGGAGTATATTCTTCATTGATATTTTCTGTTAATTCCTCTTGACTTTCAATCTGATTGGACTCATATGGCAATTGTTCATGATATTCGACATAGTTGGCTTCTTCAGATGCAGGTTGGTTAAAATTATATATATAATCACTATCAGATTGCATTTCATTTTCGTTTATATCAATTTTTATATCTGTATCGTTTATTTCAATAGCCAAGTCTTTCAGTTCATTTAAAGAACTGTCTTCATTATTGCTATTGTCGCTATTTATATTCCCATATATATTTTCATCATCTGACGAGTTCAATATTCCGCACCTTCTCACTTAAACTTCAACTATTATATTTATTATTATACAATATTATATCATATAAGCAAACTATTTATTTTTTTGAACTTAACTTGCTTTCATTATCAACCCATTGTTTTTTTGTTTTTATATAAACTCATTTCATCTTTTGCGGCAAGTCCGCTGGTTGAAACTTCTTATATTGTTTACATTACTATTAACCCATTGTTTTTTTGTTTTTTATATTATACACTTTTTTTATGGTTAATAAAATAAATGTCGTTTCACCTGTTAAATCACCAGATGATATCAAACTATTGTTTGATAAAACTTGTTGTCGTGATTTTTATGTATATTATGACAGATTTTTTAACGATAATTTCATCTATGTAAATGATTTTATTCAAATTGCACATCAATTTAGCTCTCGTATTTATGTCAACTTTAAACATGATATTTCTGAAAATATGCAGGAAGAGGTTAGAAAATTTGTAGAATACCTTTGTACAACAGATATTGATGGTATTTTTGTTAACAGCTATACTGTTTTGCAACTTCTCAAAGAACTTGAAAATGATAAAAAAAATAAAGTTCCTTTTAAAATTATTATTGACTCCTATTTTGATATTCACAATCTTTATGGGATTGAATTTCTAAAATCTTTCTATAATATTGACGAAGTTATTATTACCGAAGAGATATATTTAAAAAATATACAAAAAATTAAGCAATGCACATCTATCAATCTTTCTGTTGATTCTGATAACTTACCTTATTTTGCTTCTCAAATTAAGGATTTAAATGCTATTTCCAATGTTGTAATAAAGGGTAAGTTTAAATCAAGTCTTGAAATTCTTGATGCTTGTATTTTAATTGGTAATATTTTAGATTTCCCAAATGATTATCAGAACTCTAAGCTGCCGTTTAAGCATATAAGAAAAAGTTATTATAAAACAAATCATTTTTCTGGTGAAATTATTTCAATAAACGGTAATGATTTTAATTTCAGCTCTCATATTCAAAAACATTCCTGGAATTTTAAATCTTCAAGACTAAAAAAAAATATTGATTATTCCCAATTAAAACTTCCAAATATAAATTTGCGGCTTTCAAGTTTGGCTCAGATAAAAAATCTTGAATCTTTTATTAAAAAAATCGGTTTTAATCCTGTTTATTCCATTGAATATGGCGAAATTATTAACACTTTTGACCTCGCTTCTAAAAGTTTTAATGAAATTATGCATTTAGTTAAACTTTTTTGTCTTAAATATAACATAAATTTAAATATTAGCACACCAACAATACTTATTGAACGAGACTTTGAACGTGTTTTTGATTATGTTAAGTCTTTACTTATATCATATCCTAGACCAGGCACTTGTATTATTAACAATATTGGGTATTTTTGGGCTTTTATTAATGATATTGATTTATCTTCTTTTCCTATTGAAATTGGCGGTGGTATTAATATTATTAATAGTTCATCAGCCGCTTGTCTTTCTCAGTTAACTAAAAGTATTAATTGTATTGATTTTTCACAGATTGAAGATTTTGATATGCTTGAAAATTATATTGCTAAGCTTGATAAATCTATAATTCGTAAAAAATATAAAATAGCTGGCAATATTAAAGTCCCCTCACTTGGACTTTGCCCTTTAAATAATGATTCTGCCATTATTTCTCGTCTTTCTTGTCAGGCCCCCTGTCATAATGGAAATTATGCTATTTTTGACCCTTCTTTAAATAAAATATTCCCCTTTACTACGGATGGGTTTTGCCGTATGCATATGTATAAAGATGAAATTCTTGAAAACTATAGTATTGTGGACAAGCTTTCAAGTATTGGTATTAATGAATTTGTTTTCGATTTAAATACTTTTAATGGTAATTATGTTTCTATATTCCTAACTAAATTTTTAAACTTTTTATATTCCAAGCAAAACACGGTTCATCTGACCCAACATTGTGGCACCTTGAAATGAACTTGCTGCACTGGATATTTGGCTTGTGGTATCTTGGAAATATAAGTCAAGTCTTTTGTATAAATCCTCGTAGTATACTTTTTTTTCTTCACTTGTATTATTATCGTTTATCCGTTCAAGTAATTTTTCTTCAATATTAGTCCTGTCAACACTCATATCTTCATCTTGAGATAAACCTAGTTCTGTTAGTATAAAATAATATTGAGGATATGTCTGTATTCCCTGACTTTTTACATTTTCTTCTTCAGCTGTTGGAATTTGACTGGTTTCTTTTGACAAATATTGTTCTAATGCTGCTTTATCGACTTTTTTATCGCCACTTGTTGATAAACCATACGATTGCAACATCTTTTTTATGTACTCATATTCACTGTCATAACTTGTTGTGTATGAGCTTACTGATGTTGAACTTATTGCATCAACCATGTCTTTTACCTCATCTTGATATATTATTTATATATTACGGATATATTAGTTAAAAACTTTAATATTTTTTTAAATTGTTACAAAAGTTTACAAAGTATTTTTTTTTAGCAAATTTTTTTATCACGACATTTATTTATTATAGGTTATTTATGCAACAAATTAATTTAAATTCTGATTATAAAAATAAATATTCTTTTAAAAACTCAAAAAACTATGACAATGAAAAGACAAAACAGGAATTATTATTGTCATCTGTTCTTGGTTGTACGCTTTATAGTGTCGATTTGTTTTTAGATAGTTTTGTACCTTCATTGGTTACAGTAAATCTGTTAAAAAAAATGGATAAAGTCAATAATTTTTTATCGGCTTCTGTATTAGAAAAATTTGAACAGAATTTTGAAAAAGCGTTTTTAAAATCAAAACTCAGTGAGTCTGGGGTTTCCGTATTCAAATGTAATGATTTAACTAAAGATGCTCAAAAAATAAAAGATAACATTAACAAAAAAATTAACGGTAATGATATGAAAAAGTTGTCCTATTTTAATACTGTTATGGATTTTATGGAAAAAGGCAATTCTTGTTACACTTTTTTTAACAAAACTATTTACGTTTCAAAAAATACCAGGCTTTCACTTTTTCATGAAATGGGGCATGCTTATAACCATAATAAAACATTTTTTGCAAAATCATTGCAAAAATTGCGCCAGCTTAGCAATTATATTCTTGTACCTGTTTCTATTGCTGCTTTACTATTGTCAACTCCAAAAATTGATAAAAAGGAAAAAGAGTCCCAAAAAACTAATCCGACTTTAAAATGGATTTTAAAAGCCAAAGATACTTTTGTTAAATTTTCACCCATTATTGTTTTTTCTTCCTTTCTTCCTATGATTATCGAAGAAGGAATGGCTAGTTTAAAGGGGCAGGAATTTGCTAAAAATGTTTTAGATAAAAATATGTTTAATAAAGTTAAATATACTAATCTGCTCGGGTTTTTATCTTATTTGTTTATAGGTACGTTTGCTTCTCTTGTTTTATGGATTTCTTTAAAAATTAAAAATCTTATTCTGGGTAAGTATCTTAACAAAACTTAATATATTTTTTTGTTAGTTTTAGTAAATTAATGTGTATTTGAATAGTTTATATTTTTTTTAGAATATATCTCAAATGCTAGATATAACAGCGATGTAAGTATTAAATTTTTTGCTGCTACATTATTTAATTTAAGTATTTTTACTTACACAGTTTATCCGTTATCAAAATGATTAAGTATAAAAACGGACTTTAAAAAATGTAGTAAGTATGTATACTTGAAATATAGCTTGATTGTTAAGCTTTTTATTTCGAAGGTAGATATAAGCCCTTGTGATGGTAATTTCATTTCTTCGAAAATTGAAAGAGGGCATTTGTCTTTATTGTAATATTTTTAAGGAGATTAGAGTTGGGATATATTCACTGCTGTGGTGCGTTGCGCAAAACTCGTACCTATGAAATTAATGATGTCGGGAATAAATATAAAACATGTCTTCTCGATGTGCTTCAATGTTGTCCGGTATGTCAAAATTATATCGTGCAGCTTACACGTGTTGATTTTATGAATAATATTTGTTTAATTCGTAAGCGAAACAGCAAAGCTGTAAAGTTTTTCTTAAAATTAAAAAAGTATATTATTCATGAGTTTGATAATTTTAAAATTCCTCAGGGTAGTAAATTTTTTCTTTATTATAATGAATTTGGAACTAAAAAACGATGTTACAGCACCTTGCACTCACTTAAAATCGGAAAGCTTGATAATTTTGAAAAAGTTTTGGTTAATGAAAAAATTGATAGAATACCTAACTTTTATTATAATAAATAATTCTTTATTATATTTATAATGAATGGTATTATGTCGATTAAAAAGTATGTTAAAAAGAATAAAAATAATATTATTGCCATAAACTTCTGTATATCACTGAATAAAAATATAAAGGCATTGTGTTTTTTCAGATTATCATCAAGACTGTTATGCTCCATTTGGTTTGGTGCTATTGGCAATCTTTTTT
>USEW01000031.1 GCA_900553845.1 uncultured bacterium | reverse complement strand
AATTTTTTTTTTACAATACTTATACAATTGGGTTTAATATGTTTTGTGAAAGTGAAATTATGAGTTTACCAATTAACAATTCAAACATTAACGATAATATAAAATACAGAATTAAAAGCCAAAATAACAACAATAATAGCAAAAATAGTGCTGTAAAAAATAACACAGTAAGCAGACAGCAGAGTTTTAAAGCTGCTGCTGATGTTTTAACATCTGTTTTTAAATGGTGTGATGCTAATCCTGTTGGTGGTGTAATAGCTATTGATATAGTCTCAACTGATATTCCTAGAACTTACGTTGACTTGAAAACAGCAGGACCAGCTGCTGCTGTTGAAACAATTAGACGAGAATTTTCTGGAACTTTTGTTGACTGTATAATGCCAGGCTTTATTGTTCTTGGGGCAGGAAAACTTTTAAATTCTGCATTTATGAAAAGATTTAACACTGATATGACTTCATCTTGGGCTAGTAGTGAAGCTTTAGATAAATTAGCTTCTATATATAAGCCTATTGCTGCATCTACTTCAAATGACAAAACTCGTGAATTTGTAAAAAATACATTAAATAGTATAAAAGGATTTGATACTGAAGCATGGGTGGATTTTGCTGAAAAAATTCCTAAAAATAAACTGAATGAAATAATAGATAAGCTCACAAGTATTATTAATAATGATAAATTAAGTACAAAAGAAACAAAAAATGTATTGGATGAGGTTTATAAAAATATAACACGTGAAACCAATTGTTCAAATACTATAAAATTTAAAGGAGATAAAAAAGAATATGGAAGCAATTTGGCTGATTTGCTTCGAGATACGGTAGAACTTGGCAGAAAATTTAAAAATAATAAAATAAGTTCAAATTTAGATGATTTTATTGAAAAATCAAAAAAAATGCTGACAGCAAAAAGTTTAATAGGACTTGCAATTACACTACCAATTGCTATGTCATTGCAGACTATAAACAGATATTTGACAAGAAAAAAATATAAAGTTGAAGGTGCACCTATTTATAAGGATTTTGAAAAAGGTAATGCAAACCATAAAAAAATGGATGATAAAGAAAAAAAGATTTTTTGGGGTGAAAAAATTCTTGCTTCAGTTGCGATGACTGGGTTGGCTGCTTTATCTTTAAAGAAAAAACCTAGTTTAAGCATGCTTCAATTCAATGGTCTTTTTCCTTCAATGGATCAATGTCGGATAATATCGCTTGTTACTTTTATAAGCAGACTATTTGCATCGGAAGATAAAAACGAGCTTCGTGAATCATTTATCCGTGATGCAATATCTTTTGCTTCTTTCTATTTCTTGGGAGATTATGTTGCTAAAGGGACTGCAACTTTGTTTGAAAAATATAATAAAGATGTAAAATTAATAAATAGATTTGCAAAAAGTTCAAAAAATGATAGCATATTTAAAAAATTTAAAATTTGGGCAAGTGATACAGCTTTAAAATCTTTTGACGAAATCAAAGGTAAAAAGGCAACCAATTTAAGAAGCGTTGCACAAGCAGCAGGACTTGCTTTTTCACTAGTAACTTTAGGTATTTTATTGCCTATTTACAATAGAAAAATAACCGAAAAAAAAGTTAAAAGCCAAGAAAAAGTAAAAATAAATCAAGAAAATGTGAAAAATACTTAAAAAAAAATTAAATTTCTGATAGAATATACTTATGAAAAAAATTGAATTGTTATCACCAGCTAAAAATTTAAATTCTGCTATATGTGCTATTGATTATGGTGCTGATGCTGTTTACATGGGGGCAGAGGCCTATGGAGCACGAGTCTGTGCGTCAAATAACATAGACGACATTATAAAAGTAGTTGAATATGCCCATAAATTTAATGTTAAAGTTTATGTAACAATAAATACGATTTTAAATAACAAAGAAATTGTAGATGCGCAACGATTAATAAATAATTTATATAATGCCAAAGTAGATGCAATTATATTTCAGGATATGGGGTTGCTTGAAATAGATTTACCTCCGATAAAATTATTTGCCTCCACACAATGTCATAATATAAGTTGTGAAAAAGTTAAATTTCTTGAACAATGCGGTGTTTCACGTATTATTTTGGCCCGTGAGCTATCATTAAATCATATAGAAGATATATGTCAAAATACAAATTGTGAAATTGAAACATTTGTTCATGGTGCTTTATGTGTTTCATATTCAGGTCAATGTTATTTAAGCGCCTATAACGGCGATAGAAGCGCAAATCGTGGAAATTGTGCCCAAGTATGCCGTAAAAAGTATTCTTTGATTAATGATAAAAATGATATTATTAAAAAAGATAAATATTTATTATCGATAAAAGATTTTAACGCTTCTCGTTATCTTGAAAACTTAATAAAAGCAGGTGTAACTTCATTTAAGATTGAAGGACGATTAAAAGACGAAAGTTATATAAAAAATGTTGTTGCATTTTATAGGCATGCTCTTGATAACATTATTTACGAGGCACAAAAATCTTCATATGGTAGAATATTCTACGATTTTGTTCCTGACCTTAATAAAACCTTTAATCGTGGTTATTGCTGTTATTTTTTAAATGGAAAGCGTGAAAATATTGCGAATTTTGACACCCCAAAATCAATGGGTGAAAAAATTGGTGTTGTGCAATCAGTTGGAGAAAATTATTTTACTATTGATAACAATATTTTGAATAACGGAGATGGTATATGTTTCATAGACGAGAACAAAATACTTAAAGGTACGAATATTAACAAAGTTGAAGACAACAAAATTTATCCTAATAATTGTGAAAGTATTAAAAAAGGCATGCTTATTTACCGCAATTATAATATAAATTTTGAAACACTTCTTCAAGAACGTGAAAGATTAAGAAACAACAAAGATTTCGGTGATGATAGTGTCGATGAAAATATTGAAAATTTATTTAATAATTTAGATGAGGATCCAGATTATACACAGACAGATTTTTCATATGATGCAAGTGAACTTATAAATATATATCGTCAAAAAGGTAAATATCCTAATATAATAAAAGAATAGCATTTTTGTAATCTTCTTGTTAAAACCAGACATTTAAGCTACAATAATAAAAATGTAATATTACGTAGAGGAATAAATAAGATGATAATACCAAGTATTGACTTGATAAATGGTAAAGCTGTTCAGTTGAAACAAGGTCAAGAAAAAGTTTTGGAAGCAAAAGAAAATCCTGTTGAGCTTGCAAAATATTATGCTCGTTTTGGTGATGTAGCTGTTATTGACCTTGATGCAGCAATGAATAAAGGTGATAACGAAAAGGTTATTAAAGATATTTGTGAAGCTTTGCCGTATGGGACAATTCGTGTGGGCGGAGGGATACGTGATGTTGATAAAGCTAGACGTATTTTGTCATATGGTGCTAAAAAAATTATAATTGGAACAGCAGCAAATGAAGCTTTATTATCAAAATTACCAAAAGATATGATAATTGTGGCTCTTGATACAAAAAATGGAAAGATTGCAATTAACGGTTGGGAAAATACCCTCAATGCAACTGTTGAAGATTATATCCGACGTTTCGATAACTTATGCTCAGGTTATCTTTATACTGTTGTTGAAAAAGAAGGTATGATGCAAGGTTGTGATATTGATAATATAAAAAAAGTAAGAAATTTGACAAAACTTGATTTAACAGCAGCTGGCGGCATTTCAACAATTGATGAAATAGTAAAACTTCAACATATGAATATAAACACTCAACTAGGTATGTGTATTTATACAAAAGCAGTAAACTTAGAAGATGCTTTTATTCAAACTTTGGATTTTGACAAACAAAATGGACTTATTCCCACAATCGTTCAGGATTATCAAACAAAACAAGTTTTAATGCTTGCTTATTCAAATCTTGAAGCTGTAAAAACTTCATTATCCCAAGGAGTCGGAGCATATTATTCACGTTCTCGTAATGAATTGTGGGTAAAAGGTAAAACATCAGGGAATATTCAGAAATTGCTAACAGCTCGATATGATTGTGATTTTGATGCACTTCTTTATATCGTAAATCAAACAGGAAATGCTTGTCATTTAAACCGATTCTCTTGTTTTGGTGATAAAGATTTTAATATTCAAACATTATACAAATTGCTTCTTGAAAGAAAAGACAAAATGCCAGAAAAATCTTTTACAACAAAGCTTTTTAAAGATAGAAATTTTTTAAACGATAAAATACTTGAAGAAGCAAAAGAAGTAACTGATTTTGAAAACGGTGATGATCCACTATCATGGGAAGTTGCAGATTTAACTTATTTTGTCTTGGCTTTAATGGCACAGAATAATGTTAAAATTGAAAATGTATTGAACGAACTTGCATCAAGGACAAAATAATTTTATTAACTTTGTTTTCCATTTAATTCGTTGCTTTCTATATTAAAATAACAATCTTTTGGTGGGACAATGTAATTAACTAATGCACTATATTCGTTAATTAATCCCGAATCAAAAAGCAATTGTGCCTGTGCTTTGTTATAATCTATTATTGCAAGTATTAAGTCACTTCGAGCTTGTGTTTTTATTTTTTGAGAATTTAAGACATCTAAAAAAGTAGCTTCGCCGATAGTATATCTTGCAAGCGCATTTTTAAGTCCTTCGTCAGCTGCTTTTACCGCTATTTTTGCGTACTTTATTTTGTCTAAATTAGCTTGTGATGTATAATATGAGCTAACAATACTTTCTTTAATATTACGTTTTAAAGTTTCAAGTTCATATTTTGCGCTTTTTATCTTTGCGTCATAAGCTCTCAATTTGCTATATGAGTTCAAACCTAAATTTCTCCCCAACTGCCATTCAGTTTTCAAATATAAAGTATCATTTTGTCTTAATCCAAGACGAGCAGTACCGACTTGACCACGGTCAAATTGTAAAACCAAATCTGGTATAAATTCACTGTATACAGTTTTTCTTTCTTCCTCCAAAGCTTTAATATTATATTCTTTTTCTTTAACATCCTCACGAAGATTTACTGAATAGTTATATAAAGTTTTTACATCTAAATTTTCATCAACTAAAGTCACTGTATCAATAAAAAGCTCAGAAGGATAAACGCTTAAAGTGACATCAATACCCATAATATTAGCTAAATTTGCTTGTTTTAACCTTAAACTATTTAAGTTTATAACTAAATCGCGATTTGCATTAGCCACTTCAACTTCAGCACGCAGTAAATCATATTTTGTCCCTAGACCCAATTCATATAATGTTTTTGTATAGCGAAGCTGTTCTTGAGTTTCAACCAGGTTTATTTTTAATATTTCAAGTTGTAATTTTAATCTTAATAATTCATAATAATTTAACATGGTGTTCAAAATAGTCTGTTCTTTTGTAAAATCAAGTTTATGACCTGATGCTTTAAAGACATCATTACGTTGACGGCTTTCAAAAATAGTTCTACCTTTATTAAAATTCCATATTGCACCATAATTTATCTGAATAGGAACTTCATGAATACGACGAGGTAAAATATCACCAACAAGATAAGTTCCCTGTATGTCAGATATCATAAAAGAAGCATAAATATTGGGTAGAAATTCAGCTAGTTTCGCGCGATATTCCCATTTATTCATTTCTTTATTTTGTTTATCAACTTTTATTTGAAAATTATTTTCCAAAGCCACACATAAACATTCCTGCATGTCAGTATAAATCAAATTATAATCATATTTTTTTTCAATACCGCCATCAATAATTTTTTGTTTTTTACTGCAGTGCTTGGGATTTTTATCATCATCAATTTCTTGTTTAAATGTGTCTTCTGTTTTTTCCCACAATTTATACCAATCGGAATCGTCTTCTTCTTTAGCATACACATTTATGCCAAATAGAGGTGAAAATAAACAATAAAATAGATAAAATATTATGAATATTTTTTTCAAATATTTATGCATATTTTAAAGAATATTGCAAATATTCTTTACTTTTCATAGTCCGATTGGTGATTTTTTAGACTAATTTAGCTTAAGCTCAGATGATAGTATTTCTTTAGCATTTTGCCACAATTTATCATATTCTTCAAAGCTTAAAGTTTCAAGCGGTTTGTTAGATAATTCTTCCATCTTTTTAAATCGAGCCATAAATTTTTTATTAGCCCGAATTAATGCAAGCTCTGGATTTATTTTGTTATAACGCGCTAAATTAACAACAGCAAATAAAATATCGCCAAATTCATCTTCTTTATCATCATATGTTTTAGCCTCTTTAAATTCGTTAAATTCACTTTTTATACAATCATAAAGCTGATTTTCATTTTGCCATTCAAAACCAACAGAAACCGCTTTTTTGCTTATTTTTAAGGCTGATAACAAAGCACTTTGAGATTTCGAAATGCCATCCATCAACGATTTACGTTTATCTTTTTTTTCTTCTTTTTTTATTTTTTCCCAATTTTTTATAATATCATCGGAATCCTTGACTTTAACATCACCAAATACATGCGGATGACGCCTTATAAGTTTTTCATTCAAAACTCTTGCAACATCTTCAATATCAAATCGGTCATTATCTTTTGCAATCTGAGAGTGAAGAAGGACTTGAAGCAAAACATCACCTAATTCTTCTTTTAAATTAGTAATATCACAACTATCAATGGCATCTACAGTTTCATAGGCTTCTTCTAAAATATTTGTCCTTAAGCTCTTATGCGTCTGTTCTCTATCCCACTTGCAGCCGTTTTCACTTCTTAAAGTTTCAATTATCTTTATACTCTCAATCAAATTAATATATTTTTTTTCTTTATTTTCTTCATTCATTTTATAATTTCTCAAGCCACCATTTGTTCAACAGTCATAATCAAAATACCTCGTCCACCAAGGTTTTTCAGCTTATCAATACTTTCATAAACTTCGTCTTCATCAACAACAACATGGATTACAACATTTTTATCGTCATCAAGAAGCGAAGTGACAGTAGGAGAAGAAAGACCCGGTAAAAATTTTTTTATTTGATTCAAAGAATCCTTTGGAACATGGGCCATCAAATATTTTTTTCCCTTTGAATCAATTACACTTTTTAATGCCCTTAAAAGTGATGATACTTTTTGTTGTTTTTCTTGATTTAAGTCTTTTGATGCAATAATTATGGCACTTGAAGATAAAATATTATCAATAATACGTAACTTATTGGATTTTAATGTTGCACCAGATGATGTAATGTCAACAACAACATCAGACAATCCCAAACGAGGTGTTATTTCAGTTGCACCTGAAACTTCAATAATTTTTGGATTTTTATTCAATTTTTCAAAATATTCTTTTGCAATATTAGGAAAAGAAGTAGCCACTTTTATATCCCGCGGTAAATCAGCTGAAGTTTCATACTTTTCTTCTTCTTTTACTGCAACCACCATATCACAACGTCCAAAATCCAGATCCATGATTATATCAACATCACTTTTTAATTCTTTAACTATATCCAGCCCTGTAAAACCCACATCAGCAACCTTCATCTCAACAAAGCGCGGAATGTCCTGGGTTCTTACAAAAATTATTGAATATTTATTGTCTTTTGTGCATACAGTTAAACTACGTTCATCTTTTGATGGAAATTTTAAACCAGAACGGTCAAGTAGATCATATATTTTTTCAGATAATCTTCCTTTATTTGGGATTGCTATTTTTAATGTAGTCATCTTTTAAAAACTTTCTTATTTTTTATTTTTACATATTATAATTTATTACCAAACGTATTCAATGAAACAACTTCATCAAACTCTTTTCTTAGTTTTTTTGGCATTTTAATTTCATCATCCATATATCCTAAAGTCAAAATGGCTGTTATAAAGAATTCTTCAGGAAGTTGAAATTGTTCTTTTATTATTTGGATAAAATTAGTATCAGCACAAGTAAGCTCATTCATCATAGCACCTACAACACAACAGCCAAGTCCCTGATTCTGAGCTTCAAGTGTCATATACGATAAAGCATATGTTGTTTGTTCCATAAGTCTTAGAAGAAGTGTACTGTCTCCAAGTAATGCAGGATTCAATATCTGATTTTTAAATACCATATCAATATCGAAATCGGACTTTCCACTTTCCTTAAGCACTTTGCCGAATCTTGTACGGTTAAATGCCAAAGAATCTGCAAGCATAATAATAACATGGCTTGCTTGCGATACATGTTTTTGTCCAAGGCACATTTCAGCAAGAAGTTCTTTTTTTCCCGGATCGTCTATAACTATAAAATGCCATGGCTGGGAATTCATCCAGGAAGGAGCAAGTCTTCCAGCATTTAATATTTCCCTTATTTTTTCATCTTCAACTTTTTTGTCCTTGTATTTTCTTACACTAAAACGCTTCTCAATTAAATCTAAAACCATAAAAAGTTGTCTCCTTTTAATTATGTTTCCGAAATTATTAATGTAAAATCACTATTTACGCAATAAATTTTTAACGGGTCATAAACAAACTGATAATCTTTAATATCAGGTATTTCACCTTTTATTTTATTTGCCGTGTCATTAGTGACAGTGCTTTGATGCGAAATAAATTGTGCATGTGGTATGTGTTTCATATGCAACATATTAACACTATAGCCTTTGTTTTCAAGACTTTCTTTAATTTTCTGTGCTTTGTCAGCATTTAGTGAAGAATATATTATTCCTGCTGTAAGTTGGTAGTTTATATCCTCTGTTTTAACCTTTTTACGGTAAATAAGTCTATCAACCATTTCCTGGGTTTGTTCGGGGTCAAGTATCCAATATGATATTGCACCTTTTTTAGAAGGAGCTCCTGGTAACGTTGCGACTTCGACATTGTCAAGACTAAAATCCTTTGCCATGGCTGCAAAATTAGATATTTCATACATACTCATATCTGTTTTTACATATTCATTAATAAGATTCAAAATTTCAGGTATTTTTGTAATTGTCACTGGTGACTGAAGCCGTGTTAATAAATTTCTTAAAAACCACTGTTGACGAGATGTACGTCCTATATCACCAAGGCCGTCTTTTCTAAATCTTAAATACCCTTCAGCCTGTTTGCCGTTTAAAATGTGATGACCTTTTGACAGACCAACATTTAGTTTACCAGAATAATCACGGTAATACATGTCTTTTTCAACATAAACCGGAACACCTTCAAGGATATCGACAAGTTTTATAATTGCTTCGGAGTTAACCGCAATATATCTGTCTACTTTAACACCAAGTGTATTCTCAACAGTTTTCTTTGCAAGCTCAACTCCGCCATATGCGTGTGCCGAGTTTATTTTCTGTATGCCATAATCACCTGCAATATAAACTTTACTGTCTCGAGGTATTGAAATTGCATTGATAGACCTTTGTTTCGGATCTATATTAACTAGAATTATAGTGTCCGACCTTGTATTTAAAAATGGATCATCTCCTTCAGGGTTTTTATCAACACCAAGTATTAAAATATTCTGGCGTTTTTTAAACAGTGGAAGGTTAAAACTCTGCTCTTCTGGCTTATCCAGTTTTAAAAACGGTAGTTTGTTAAATATTACACCTGATTCAGGAATTGCAAAAACCACACCAAGAGTGCATATAAGCACGCAAAAAAAGGTTAATAAAAGAAGAGCACTTGAAAATCTTTTTTTGGGTTTCTGCAGTTGAGATTTATTATTTCCATTATATTCGTTAAACATATTATATCTATCATATTGGTTTATATTTTTATTTCTTAAATCTTTCATAACAAATCCTTTTGTTCTTAATAATTATTTTACTTCAAAAAAATTTTTTTGAGTATTTTTTTTCTTCTTGATGTTATACTAAAGTTACTATGAAAAAAGTTACAATTTTAGGTTCAACAGGTTCTATAGGACGTCAGACGCTTGAAGTAATTGAAAAACTTGAAGAAAAATATCAGGTTGCAGGGCTTTCAGCAGGTAAAAATATAGAACTTCTAAAATCACAGATACAAAAATTTCATCCAAATATTGTATGTGTAAAAAACAAAGACGATGCTTTAAAATTAAAAGATATTTTTAAGGATATTAAATTTTTATATGGTGAAAATGGTCTTATAGAACTTGCTTCTGAGGAAAAAATAGATATTCTGGTTGTTGCGGTTTCTGGCAAAATCGGTTTAAAACCAACAATAGAAGCTATTAAAAACGGAATAAACATAGCTTTGGCAAACAAAGAAACACTTATAACAGCTGGCGACATTGTTATAAATCTTGTTAAGAAGCATAAAGTCGAATTATTGCCGGTTGATTCAGAACATAGCGCAGTTTTTCAATGTTTAAGAGGTAACAGTCATTCTTTTGTAAATAATCTTTTGATTACAGCTTCTGGCGGTCCTTTTCTGCACACACCCGAAGATGAGATGAAAAAAGCCGACATTTCAAAAGTTCTTTCTCATCCCAAATGGAATATGGGTAAAAAAATAACGGTTGATTCGGCAAGCTTAATGAATAAAGGGCTAGAAGTTATTGAGGCACATCATTTGTTTGATATTGATTATAATCATATAAAAGTTGTTGTCCATCCTGAAAGCATAATTCATAGTGCTGTTGAATATAAAGATGGAAGTGTTATTGCACAGATGGGTTCCCCGAGCATGCATATTCCTATTCAATATGCTCTTACCTATCCAGAAAGAGTCCGGGGGATTAAAACATCGTCTTTTGATTTTGTTCAATGCGCAAATTTGACGTTTTTTGAACCCGATTATAAAAAATTTCCACTTTTAAAACTTGCATATCAATCAGGCAAAGAAGGAGGCACTATGCCGTTATGTCTTAATGCGGTCAACGAAGAAGCTGTGATGGCATTTCTTGATGGCAAAATTAAATTTTCTGAAATTAATGATATTATTTTTAAAATAGTTGAAAGCTATAAAAATATTAAAAATCCAACAATTGATGAAATATTTATTGAAGATGAACAGGTGCGCAAGAAAACACTTTGTTTGTTAAATAGTCAATAAAACTATTGATTTTTTTTTAAATAGATAAGATAATTTATATAAGACGTAAGTTATGCTGAAAAGCCAGAATATAAGGATTTTTATATGGTGGAATTTAAAAAAGTAACAACTACATTGATAGCAAT
This sequence comes from uncultured bacterium, assembly GCA_900553845.1. GTDB lineage: Bacteria > Cyanobacteriota > Vampirovibrionia > Gastranaerophilales > Gastranaerophilaceae > UMGS1477. The sequence goes on along the minus strand of USEW01000031.1, from coordinate 2,637 downwards.
ATGTGCTTTTTCATTAAACGCTCATCTAGTTTCTCAGGCTAAAATGTCAAATGAAGCTTTAAAATACTTTCAAAGTGCTCAGAATAACGAAAGCGAGAAAAGATATTTTGATGCTATTAATGATCTAAGTAAAGCTATTGAACTTGATTCACATGAAGCAATTCTTTATACAAAACAAGGCGGTCTTTTTGTTGAAATAGGTGACTGGCAAAATGCACTTGATGCATATAAAAAAGCTTTGAAATTACAGCCAAATGATGCGTTTTTGCATATTTCGGTCGGTAATGTTTACGAATTAAGGCACGATTATAAGAATGCTTACAATTCTTACCTTGAAGCACTTGAGATATTCCCAGATTATACCTATAATTATGTTAACCTTGCTAATACAGCATACCTGCTTGAAAATTACGATGATGCAATAAATTATTACAAAAAGTTTTTAAGCAACTATCCAGATAATATTGAAGCACATGAAAACTTGGCATCCTGTTATATGAAAACAAACGACATCCAAAATGCACTTGCAATTTATGGAAAATTATATACCGACAACCCAAGCGGATTTAAACAATTTTCAAATTATGGTCTTGCTTTGCTTAAAACAAACGAGCTTGATATGGCAGCAGAATTCTTAAAAAAAGCTGTAAATAAAAACCCTAACGATTGGGCTTCATACGGAAACTTAGCTTTAACAAACATGAAACAAAGTGATTACGATGAAGCTTTAATAAATTTTGAAAATGCATTTAGAATTAACCCAAATGCAGATGAATTAAATTTTGACTACGCAAATCTGCTTGCATTCCAGGGAAATAATGAAAAAGCAATACAAAAATACAATGATTATATTGAAAAAAATGCTGACAATCCGCTTGCATATTATAATCTTGGAACCATTTATCAAAAAAATAAACAGTATGAAGATGCAATAAATTATTTTGAAAAAGCTTTGAACTTAGAACCTGCCAATTTTGATTTTACTTACGAACTTGCTAAAAGTTTTCATCTATTAGGTGATTATGAAAAAGCTGTTATTACTTATGATAAAGCTTTACAACTTGACGCAAGAAACCAAGACATAGTTTTAAACAAAGCCAATGCTCTGTGTGCTTTAAAAAAATATGATGATGCTATTTCCATATTTGAAAAACTCTTGAAAAAAGATATTAAAAATAATGAGAAAATTAAAAACGGCCTTATTAATGCTTATGTAAATAAAGCGATTGATGCTGAAAAATCAGGTGATTTAAAAACAGCTATTGATTTATACGAAAAAGTTTTAGATTATGATAATAAAAATACTGATATTTATGTAAATTTATCCAAATTATATGAAAAGTCAGGAAATAAAAATAAATCGCTTAATGTTTTAAAAACAGCTGCAGAAATGAATCCCGAAGATAAACTTGTAATTTATACCCTTGCAAATATACAAAAAAATAATAATATGCTTGATGAATCAAAGAAAAATTATATTAAGCTTATCCAGCTTGATGAAAAAGATGAAACAAATTATGTTGATTTAGCAGATGTATACGTTAAAGAGAAAAAATATGATGAAGCCATTTTAAACTATAAAAAAGCACTATCACTAAATCCTAAATATGAAAATGCATACCTGCGTCTTGGCAATGTGTATAAATTTCAGAATAAAAACGAAGAGGCTCTTAAAGAGTATTCAAACGTGTTAAACTTTAACCCCGAAAGTGAAGACGCTTATTATAATATTGGCTTATGTTATATAAATGAAAAAAAATACGACGAAGCTATTCAAAAATTTAATAAAGTTATTTCTATAAATCCCCAATACTCGCTTGGGTATTATTGTCTTGGTCTTTGCTATGAAAAAACAAACAATCAAAATTCAGCCTTGTCAAATTATCAAAAATTTGTTTCTTTAACTGATGACAGTGGTTTAAGAAAAATAGTCAATGACAAGATAAAAATATTAAATCAAAATACTGCAAATACTGAATTATGATAAATAATTTAAAAAAAATCTTTCTTGTGTTTTTTTTAAGTCTTATTTTATCTGGATGTTCTTTTGATAAAGACTATATTATTTTATTTAACACTGAACCAATAACACAGGATAATTATAAACTTGATTATATAAAATTTGAAAAAGATAAACCTATATATTATGCATTTTTGACAACAAAGTATTTTGAATTTGATTTTATCCGTGTGCAGATAGTAAAAGCCTCTGATAAAACCAATATACTTGGTTATTCAATTGCCTATACAAAAGATTTTATAATTAATAGAAACAAACAATATTTTACTGATTACATCATTTTAAGAAGTAAGGGACATTATATAATGCAGATATTTTATCATACAGATTTAAATGTCCCGCTTGTTCAAAGAGATTTTTGGGTTGAATAATATGAAATATTATTCAACCCAAATTATAAATTACATATTTTTAAAGATTTCATCATTGTAATTATTTGCAATTTTCCTGCGCCTTCTTTTGGCAACATTGACAATATCAACAATTTTGTCAATCTCCTTGTGAATTTTCAAGAACAAAATCGTCATACATTTTATCTTATAAATCATTTCTAGTAATATTGATAGCCTCATTAATTTTGCCAGTTTGCTCAAGATTGTCTTTAGCTAAATCGTCTT
>USEW01000030.1 GCA_900553845.1 uncultured bacterium | reverse complement strand
TCAATAAATCTGTTAATTCACGATTTGAATCTGTGTATTTTGCAACATAAACAGTTCCTTTAATATCATAATCAGCCGTTAAAATATATACTTCAATTGGTGTTGTATCAATATGTTTGCTCATATATATATCCTCTATTCCATTCTTTTTAGATTATATTACAAAGTTATAATAATTTCCACAAATTTACAAATTTTTCATATAAATATGTTATAATAAACGTTATGAAAAGAATATTTATTTTAATTATATATTTTTTATTTTTAAACACATCTTGTGTTTTTTCACAAGAGACTCAAAACTATAAAAATGACTTAAAAACTTTATTTTTGAATAATCAAGCAGTAATCTATGAAATTAACCTTCGCACATTTAATTCAAATGATATAAACCATAATGATATTATAGATTTTGATGATGAAAACGAAAGAAAGGGCACGTTTTTAAACGCAATTTCAAGACTTGATGAGCTAAAACAATTTAATATTAATACGCTTCATATTCTTCCAATCACCAAAACTGGTAAAATAAAATCATTGGGAACGGCAGGTTCTTTATACGCACTATCAAGTTTTAGTGAATTAAATCCGCAATTAAGTTATTCTAGTGATAATGAAACAATAAAAAAAGAAGCAAAAAAGTTTATCGAAGAATGTCATAAACGAAATATAAGAGTTATTATCGATCTACCAAGCTGTGGAGCTTATGATTATTTTTTAACTAATCCAAATCTTTTTGCAAAAAATCAAAATCTTCAAAGTATTACACCACTTGACTGGGTGGATGTTAGGTTATTTAAAACAAAAGATGATAGTGGCAAACTTTTTGATGATTTATATAAAGAACATATTAAATTTATTAACTTGATGCTTGAATTAAATGTTGACGGTATTCGAGCCGATGTTGCAACTATTAAACCTTATCTTTTCTGGAAAAATTTAATTGATTATACAAAATCAAAAGATAGTGAATTTTTATTTTTAGCAGAAACATCAGATAGTTGGAATAAACCTATTTCTGATTATGCACCGTTTACTAATTATTTTAATCTATTAAAAGCAGGTTTTGACGGTTATTATGGTTCATTTTTTAATCTAAAAAGTTTTAAGAATGTTTCACAATTTGAAAAACTTGTCTCTTTTAACAACAAACTATTTAAAAAATTTAATAATCAAAAATCAGTAATCGGCTGCTTTTCAACTCATGATGAATTAAGCCCTATATTAATTGGCGGAAAAAATTTTTCAATCCTCACAATGTGGCTCAACGCTACTTTAAATATTAATCCTTATTTTGTTGATGGTATTTATGGCGGTGACAATTATATTTATAAATTTTCAAATAAAAAACTAAATTACACATTTACAGATAATGATATTGCATATGTTCATGAAGGAAAACTCGATATATTTAATTTTTCACGTAAACCTAAAAATGATGATATTGATTTAATAAACATGTTTAAAAAAGCACTTGATTTTCGTATTAATAACCAGGAAATTATAAACAATGGTCAATTTTCAATTTTAAAAACTTCAAACAAAAATGTGTTTGCCTATGAGATTCAATATAACAAACAAAAAATAATTGTAATATTTAACAATAATTATGATAAATGTTTTAATAATGTTTTTGTTTATGTAAATTACAACAATCCTTTAAAACAAGTTACAGCACTATCAAATAATACAATATTCAGTAAAAACAAAATAATTACAGATTTACAAAATGCTGAAATTCAAGTATATAGTGAAAACTTATAATAATTCTTTTTCAATAATCTATTTAATGTATTTATAATAACTTTATTCCACATAAAGTATGATGTAGAATTTTTTAATTATTGTTATTATAACCAAGTAATCGGTTGATAATTATATTCAATAACGATACACACATATCCCTAATCTGACTAGCTATGAAATAAATTATTCATAGCTTTTTTTTATGTATTAATCAATGTATTCAGATTTTTTTATTTTAAACTACTATAGCCTAAGTGGTTATAAACAACAGGTCAATGTTTGTTAATTGGTTTTATAGGATACTTTTTTTTGTATAGAATTAGCTAACAACAAGGAGATTGAATTTATGAATATTTGCGAAAAAATACATAAGCTTGCAAAAGAATCAAATGATGCTGATAAAATCATAGTGTTTACCAATAACTTTAAAGTATATGGCACTTTGTATACAGGTGAAAATAAAGAAAAAGATATTCTTACATTGCAGGATGCAATGATATGCGATTCATTTGACGATTGTGATTTTGGTGACAATTGTGCCTGTGATGAATGTGGATGTAATGATTATCCGTCTTATGATTGGCTAAATATTACAGAGGATAATATTGTAGCTTTTTCTCTACTTAAAGAATAATTTTTAACAAGATAAAAAAATAGTCTTTTTGATAAAAAAAGACTATTTTTTTCTTCAATTGTTTTTTAAATTAAATCATATAAAATATAGACGTATTTTGGTCTTTTGCACTTATTATAATATCGCCCCCGCCTTGTTTCTTTAACACACACTTGCCGTCAGGCTTATTTTCGACAACATAAATTGTTGAATCATCACCTTCACATTTAAACTGTGTGCCATCTTTAAATGAATATGGCGAATAACGTGGATCTTTATCATTTTGTTTGTCATGTAAAACAAGTTGAGGAAGCGAAAGATCATGATTTGTAACTTCATCTATATTATTTTTGTTATTAATTCCATCAAATGAATATACATTTACCAATACATTACCATCCATGTCATAACGTAAAATAGGAGCGAGCTTAACTTTTTGTCTTTTTTCATCGAAAGCAAAATTTATACTGTAGTTATATTTAGAAAAAGGCAATGCGTGAGTAACACCATCGATTAAAGCATTTAAGTTTTCTTTTTGTTTCATCTGCTGAATTTCCTGAATCGGATTATACAAACAATCTTTTAACCACTGAGGAAGTTTATTTTTGTCAGGAATAGCCCCACGACATTGTTGATATGGATTCTTACTTAATGCTTCCCAGCCTGTTAACCCCATGGATGTTCCCAAAAAATCAGTTGAACATCCAGGTAATGTTGATAACATTTTATATAAACGAACATATTTACTTGCGGCAGGTTTTAAAATAACTTCCAACAATTTATCAGCAATAACATTTTTCTGTTCCTTTGTCTTGGATTTTGTTAAAGCAGCTTCTTCAATAACATCAACAATTGCATCATTTATCGGTTTCACACCAAATGCTTCATTTGTTTGTTTTGTACCATTACTTGAAAGTTTTCCAATAGCCTTTCTTAAATCTGCAATTTCATTTGCGCTTAAAACAGAAGAATCTTTTAAGCTATCAAGTGCCTGATTTAAACGATAACCCATGGCTATTGATTTTGCACTCAATTTTGTAAAATCAATTTTGCTGTAATCATCATTTACAAAATCACCGTTTACGACTTTTGCAGCCATTTCTTTATCTTCTTCTTTTTCAAATTGAGAGAAGAATAAGGCAATATCCAAAGATAAAACAGATAAAATTCTCGGTTTATCATGGTTTTCGGTAAATGTATAAGACTGATTGACGTTACGTATATCATCGACATTGCCTAATCCAGGGTTTCCTAACCATCCGGAGGTTATAAAACGAGACATTAACCATGCCACAGGATTAGTACCTCTTCCTTCATCGTCTAAGTTTCCATTTGTTTGATTAGGAGCAAAACATTCATTCAAACTCCATAAGAAAGGATAGTTTGTATAGGTTGTCATTTCTGAATCACGACGAATTTCTGCTTCTGCAATACTTCCTGTTGGATATTTTGAATCTTCGGCTCCAACGTAATTACCGTCACTTGTATATTCACCTGGTTGAAAAGTTTCCATATCAGTAAACTCACCAACTATATAAGAATGAGGATTCTGGGCATGTACTGCTTTTCCAAATTTTTTCCAATATCTTGATACATTATCCATTACATTGTCATATGTTTCCTGTTCTGTACGAAGAAGGTTAATGTTTGAAACATCCTTCGCAGCATCAAGTCTCCAATCAAGTCCTGTTTCTGCTCTATCAACTAACATTGACGCAAGTTTTACCGATGTTTTGTCATAATTTTCAAAACGCTTTTTTAAAATTTCGCTAAGTTCTTTTTTGTCTTGGTTTGTAATATTACGAAGCCCGCTTTTTATAGAATTTATAGCATTCAATGCATCATATTCTGGATTTGTACGGTTAAAGCTATTTAAACTGCGCAAACTCATACTTTCACGTTGCTCGTTGGTAATGTCATAATAAATACGTCCAGTAGCTTCATCAACAGTTGGTTTGATATTCCGGTTTAACGCCTTGTACATTACATATTTGAATATATCCGATGCCATAAATTTAATTGCATACCGACCAAGATCTGTGAGCTTATCTCCTTCAAATATTTTCTTATCATCTGTCTCAACAGATTTTAAAATCTCTTTGGTAAGCGGTACAAGAATCTTTGTAAACATTTCATCAGTTGCTTTGTATGATTTTAAATCTTTTTCCTGAACATTCTGATAAGGTTCAACATCGTAGTCGCCGGCATTGTATCCCTTCATTACTTCATAGCGTGTTTTTCCGACCTCACATTCAACAGAGGCCCGTTTGCTTATTGACGAACTGCTTAGCGTTGCCAATAATGACTGTGCTATATCTAAAGTTTCAAAAGGAACTGACATTAACTCTTTTGTTATATAATCATCAGTATCTGTTATAAAGTCCATATCTTTTATATAATATGTACCATCAAGTGATTGTTGTATACTTTCTTTTTTTATTTTATTTGGTGCAGTTTTAACCAAATTTTTTATTTGAGAACTATCAGATGTAATCAAGTCTAAAATTTCTTGTGCGCTTTTTCCAAATACACCCATTTTGTGTAAGATAGATGCAGTATCCTCTTTAATTATATTTGCGACCCTTTTTGTTGAATACAAACCCGCCATTATTTCAGCATCTTGAACCTGCCAGCAGCCTTTTTGACGCTTTTCATATTCACCTTGTGTAAGATTAAAGTCTAAGTTATCTATATTATCCATGTAAAATTTTTCTTTAACTAAATCCTGCATGCCATCCCATTGGTCAAAACCAACATATTTGGATTTCGTTATTCTGTAGTTTTCAAATTCAAGTGAATTTATATCAAATTTTTTCTCTTTTCCATGAGTTAACTCATTTGGATTAACAGGAAAATAATATGGAACAACTGCACGGCTTGAACCAATAAGGTCATTTTGTTTTTCCCGGGGAACATCATCATTTTGATATCCCATTATAATTTGGTTTGATTTAGCTTCTTCATCGGTAACCAGTCTTTTATCAAAAACTTGAACATAGGTATCTTTTTTAGGGTCATAATCACTACGATTAGGACTATTAATAAACTTAAAGCCAATATTTGATGTATCTTCCGTCAAAATACCAATATCAATTAAACCGTTATTAAGATCATTGATACTATAATAATTCCAATAAGGAGAATCCTTTCCTCTTAAAAGAACATCCTGAAACTGATAACTTACAATACCTGTTTTACCAAAAGCTGCATCCGAGACTATATTTATACCATTTCTATTTGCTATTGAAACCATTTCATCGTAATCTTTTTCGGTTCCTAGACCTTTATCAGTTTGATATAAGTTAACAGCCCAATATTTATGAGATGACATTGGGTCTGAAGTTGTTGGAGTAAGAACTAAACGACTATAGCCAGCTTTTTGAAAATCATCAATCATTTTTGTAATATTTTTTAACTTACCTCCGAGTTGATTAACGCAATTTCTTTTTTTATCATATTTTTCTGTAACAGAATCAGGAAAAATCAAAATCATGTTGCCTGCTTTATTAACTGTAACTTCACCAAAGTCACCTAATATATTAACCATGCGAGAGGTATCCCCAATAGTTTTTAGATCATCCTCAAACAAATTGTTTATCATACCAGCATCTAGAACACGTCTATTATCAAGTTTGAAAAAATAAGCTCTATCAGATTTTATTGTAGGAATAACCTTTGTCGCATTCATATTACCAGATGCTTGCATATCATAAGTTTTTGTTGAGCTTTCATCAACCACGTAATATTTCATTTTTTTATATTTACGATTAGGATCAGCAGCTCCTAATTTTACGGCAACATTTTGCATACATAACTGGATTTTACTCGCATTTAAATTTCTAGGCAAATAAAATTTGTCAACAAGATGTCCGTCATCTCGAAGAACAGTTATAGCTCCTGAAAATGAAACAGTATCAGTATTTAGACTCTTCCTGAATTTTAATCCATAATTTTGGTTTTGGTTTTGGTTCTTTTCGTTCTTATTAACTATAGTTTTATAAAAACTCTGATTTCTATCAATTTTCATTTGGATAACTCCTTTATCGCAGATAAACTTTCAATTATATAAAAACCGTAAATAAAAAATTTGCTAGTTTTTTATATATTTTTTACAAAACTTTACATTTATTATATAATAAAAACATAAAATATAATTAATGGAGTCTTAAAATTATGAAAATAGCTGTTATTTCAGACATACATGGAAATATCGACGCACTTGAATCTGTTTTATATGACATAAATAAAGAAAACTGCGAAAAAATATTTTGTTTAGGAGATATTGCAATGGCTGGACCTCAACCTTGCCAAACAATTGACAAAATTATAGAATTAAATAATAGTGGAGATTTTTATTTGATAGCTGGCAATACTGATAAAATGTTATCTTCATCAGATACAAACTTTATTTACCAAAATCTTAAAACTAAAAATGAAATAATGGCAAATGCTTATTTGGACGACATAAAATTATTAAAAAAACATCATATTGAATTTTTAAATTCGCTTCCTGAAATCATGTCATTACAATTTTCAGACAAAAAAGTTTTATTATGTCATGGTTCACCAAGAAGAATTGACGAAAATATTCACCCTGATTTAACAATTGAAGAAATTGAAGAAATTACAAAAGATTGCAATGCAAATATTATTTTTTGCGGGCATACACACTTACCTTGCGGATTTCAAACAAATACTGGTAAAACGATTGCAAACGCCGGTTCTGTTGGAAGACCGTTTAGTCTAAATCCTAAAAGCTGTTATATTATTTTTGAAATTAGCGAAAATAATAATTCAAATAATTTTACAATTCAACATAAAATGGTTAAATATGATGTTCAAAAAGCATCTGATATTTTGAAAAAAAGAAAATTTCTTGGAGCTGATAAACTTGCTGCCATGCTTATTTCTGCTACTTCACGCTATCCAAGATAGACATATTTTTATTTTTAATGTAATTAATTTTAAATAAATAAAATATTGTATAATATATTATATGGATATTAATGAGCAATTAAAAACATTACCTGATTTACCCGGATCATATCAATATTATGACAAAAATAACGAAATAATTTATGTAGGTAAAGCAAAAAACTTAAAAAAAAGAGTTTTAAGCTATTTTCATAAAACTTTGGATACACCAAAGCTGCGGGTTTTAGTGCCGCAAATTGTAAAAATCGAATTTATAATCACAAACACAGAAGTTGAAGCTTTAATATTAGAATCTCATTTAATAAAAAAATATAAACCAAAATATAATGTATTATTAAAAGATGATAAAAAATATCCATATTTCATAATAACAGATGAAGATTATCCTCGTGTAATAGTTGCAAGAAAAGGGAACCGTAACCCGATTAAAGGTAAATATTTCGGTCCTTATACTGATTCTCGCGCAATGTATGCTACTTTGGACTTATTAAAAAAAATATTTCCTTTAAAACAATGTAAAACACCAAAATTCAAATCAAGACCTTGCATGTATTACGATATTGGCCGTTGCTGCGCCCCTTGTCAAAAAATGGTTTCTATTGGTGATTATAAAAAAATACTTAATAAAGTTGAGTTATTTTTATCTGGAAAAAAACATGAACTTATTGCTGAATTAAAAAAGGAAATGCAAAAGTGTGCAGATAATTTTGAATATGAAAAAGCAGCAAAATATCGTGACAGCTATATTGATATTGAAAAAACACTTGAAACACAAAGGGTTGTTTTTGAAAATACCAATAAAAACCAAGATATCATTGCTTTTTTAAATGATGGAACTTTATTTGGTTTTACCCTTCTTCAAATTAGAGAAGGACGTTTGATTGATAAACGTGAATTTTCTTTTGATTTTTCATCACTTGATAATTATAGTGAAGTTATTGAATTTTTTTTAAAGGAATACTACGAACTTTTGTCAAACATTGATTTTCCTGATGAAATTATAATAAATTATCAACTTGAACAGGACACAATAAAACTTTATAACCAGTGGTTAAGTTCAAAAGCAAAAAAACATGTAAAAATTATTAAAGGCACTACAAAAAAATATGAAGATTTAAAAACATTAGGAATAAAGAACGCAAAAAGTTATATGGAAAAATTAAAGCAAAAAAAATTAAACGAAATACAAAACGATTATAATGAAATAGGTTCTTATATTATGGAAAAACTTTGTTTAAATAAATTTCCATCACTTGTTGAATGTTTTGATATTTCTCATATACAAGGAACTAATACAGTTGCCTCAATGGTAGTTTTTGAAAACGGAATAAAGAAAAAATCTGCCTATCGAAAATTTAAAATTAAAACTGTTGTTGATAAGCCCGATGACTTTGCTTCAATGAGTGAAGTTGTGTTAAGAAGGTATTCAAAACTTCTTAAAAATAATGAAAAATTTCCTGATTTAATAATTATTGATGGAGGAAAAGGACAACTTTCTTCGGTTGTCAATATTTTTGATGAACTTGGAATAAAAAATCAAAATATAGTATCGCTTGCAAAACGTGAAGAAGAAGTCTTTTTGCCACATAAAAAAGACCCGGTTATTTTTCCGCGCAATTCAAAAGCTTTATACTTTTTTCAACAAATACGTGATGAAGCTCACCGCTTTGCAATAACTTTTCATCGTGATTTAAGAGGAAAATCATCTACAAAAAGCGTACTTGATGACATTAAAGGCTGTTCAAACAATTCAAAAGAACTCCTCTTAAAAGCTTATAAAAGTGTTGAAATTATTAAATTAAAAACAGTTGACGAACTTTCGCTTGTTGTTAACAAAAGAACTGCAAAAGCTGTTTTTGAATATTTTAAAAATTTAAATGAGTAAAGATTGATATAAAGATTTTATAAATATTTCTTAATTTTATGAAATATCCGTTTATAATAAAATTAAGGAAATATAGTAATGGAGATTATAAAATATGGCAGCAGGTTTAGCTATTAAAAATCACAGAAATTATAATGTTGAAAAAGTTAATTTTAATAAAAAATTATATGTTGAAAAACTTGTCGAGGAACTTTTTGTAACACAGGATAATAAAACTCGTGCAAAAATTGAAAATGATATTGTTAGTTTGGGCAAAAATGCTGTTCCATTTTTAGTAAACTCTTTAAATGAAGTTAAAGGACAAGTTCGTGGAATAATTGCAATGAGTTTAATCCGAATTGGACAAGATTCAATATCTGATTTAAAACAGTTCGCTTTAAAAAATAAACACATGGCTTGGGTTGCAAATTATTTAATTTCTGAAATAGAATGCAGCCAGCATTAATAATTCAATAAATATTATTTAATCATAAATAACATTTTAAAACCCGACTAAAAATCGGGTTTTATTATTGCAACAAAATGCAAAAATTATGTTATAATAAAAGTCGTAATAATGAAGTGTAGTAAAAGGAGAAATCAAATAATGAGTCGTCTTGAACTTTTTAAACAACATTTAAGCCAAAAATGCGCTGTAAAGGTTATTTCAGGTATTAACAATTTTGATATTGAAAAAGCTAAAATGGTAGTTAAAGCAGCAACTATGGCAAAAGCATCAGCTGTTGATGTGTGTGCTAATGAAAAAATTATAAAAATGGCACTTGAAACAACAAATCTTCCTGTTTTTGTATCTTCAATTGACCCAAATGAACTTGCAAACGCAGTTAGGCTTGGTGATGTTGCCATTGAAATTGGTAATTATGATGCTTTATATAAACTAGGCAAAGTTATGGATGCAAGTCAAATACTTGAAATAACAAAAAAGACAAAAGAACTTATAAATGATGAAAGTGTATTTATGTCTGTTACTGTTCCTGGTCATATTAGTGTTGAAGAACAAATACAATTGGCACAAGAATTAGAAAAACTTGGTGTTGACTTAATCCAAACAGAAGGTGCTTGCGTTGCTAATGTTCAAAACGACAATACACGTGGCCTTATTGAAATGGCAACAGTAAGCATTGCTAATACCGTTGAACTTGCTCGTAATGTTGAAATTCCTGTTATGACAGCAAGCGGTTTAACTGTGGCTACTGTTGGTATGGCTTTTGCTTCAGGAGCTAGTGCTGTTGGAGTAGGCTCTTGTATAAACAAGCTTAATTCACTTATTGAAATGACAGCAACTGCATCTCAAATTGTTGAAATAGCTCAAAAAACCAAAAAAGAATGTTTCGAAACTGTTTAGTTTAAGTTTTAATTTAAATAATAAAAAGCGGGCGGCAAGCCCGTTTTTTATTTCATAAAATATTCTTTCGGGCTTGCCGCCCGCTAAATAAAAAAATAGAAACTTTAATAATAAAGCTTCTATTTTAATATATTCAATTATTTTTTAACTACTTAATATTTGAATAATTCCAAGCATCTTGGTTTGGCGATTGTACTTGACCTATTTCATGAGTCATTTCTTTTGAAGCTTCACCATGTGCAATTGGTTTATAGATACGATTATAGTATTCAATAACCATTCTATCAGAGTTGAAGTAAGCTTCTGCTGTACGGATAGCTTGACGCATCAAACGAGCCCATTCTAGTTTATTGTGATAATATGTTGGAATAATTTGGTTTTCCAAAATATTCATAATGCAATCGTGGTCTTTCCAGTGACGTTCTTCCCAAGGGATTTCATCATCAAGGCCAGGATATTCAACAGTATATCCGTTAATACCTGGAAATGTTCCTTCAACAGTCCAGCCATCATAAATAGAGAAGTGTAAAGCTCCATTCATATTAGCTGACATACCTGAAGTACCTGAAGCTTCCAAAGGACGAAGAGGTGTGTTAAACCAAATATCAGACCCACGTTTTAAACGTCCTGATAATTCAAGTTCATAGCCTGGCAATACAACAACATTCTTTAAATCGTGTGACATATTAAGAATTTTATTAAACATCTCTCGTCCCATAACATCATCAGGATGGAACTTACCAGCAAAGATAAGCTGAACTTTATTTTCGTTTAACAATTTAGTAATACGTTCTTTATCCATAAATATAAGCCAAGCACGTTTATAGTCAGCAAAACGGCGAGCCCAAGTTATTGTCAAGACATTTGGGTCAAAACGCTTACCAGCTGTATCAGCAATATATTTAAATAATTTCTGCTTCATTTCAAACTTAGCATCAAGCAAGTCATCAAATGTTTTAGCATTTTTCATACGTTCATCTTGCCAGTAGTGAAGGTTAACAGCATTTGTAATAGCACGAATAGGACAACGCCCTTCAACCCATTCCCACATTTTATTGGCAACTAAACCGTGAAGTTGAGATACAGCGTTTGCAATTCTGCTCATTCTCAAAGCAGCAACAGTTAATGAGAAATTTTCACCGCCCAATTCAATAGCTCTTTCACGTGAGCAGCCTGAGAAGAACCCGCCTTCCATCAAAGTATCTACCCAATGTACTTCATTACCTGCAGCCACAGGAGTGTGTGTAGTAAATACTGTTTTTTGTTTTACAGCATTTAAATCGCCATTATATTGACGTAACAACTCAAATGCAGCAGGAAGTGCATGACCTTCATTCATATGAATAACATCAAAATCTAATCCACAAGCTTGTAACACACGAACACCTGCAATACCAAGCACGGTTTCTTGTGCTATTCTTATTTTTTCATCACCATCATATAATCTGTGTGAAATTTTACGCGCCCATTCACTATTACCTTCAATATCAGTTGTTAGAAGATACACAGGACAAGTACCAAATAATGATGGTTCAACACGATAAGCTTTTACTTTAACTTTTTCTCCAAATGTATCAACTTCAACTTCAACATTCAAATCAGTTAAAAAATCATAATGTTTGCGAATATACGCAACTTCCACATTACCTTCGTGGTCAATACGTTGGTCATAATATCCATATGACCATAACATTGTTACACCAACCATTGGCATTTGCAAATAACCTGCTGATTGCATGTGTGAACCGGCCAAAAAGCCTAAACCACCTGAATATGTACATAGTGATTGATCCATGGCAATTTCCATTGATAAATACGCTACTTTTGGTAAACCCATACTTTTGTTCCCTCTTTTTTATTTTACTAACTACGTAACTTATTGTACTTTGTTATCATAATATTAACATAACATAAATACAAGACTTTATCAAAAAAAGACAAAATTTTTTTAAATCGTTTTTTGAACTTTTTAATTATAACTTTAAATCTTTTTTTATTCAAGTTTTTGTATTGTAAATCATTATACTTAAAAAATTAATATTACTTAACTTACTCTAGCCAAATTAAAAAGTTTATGATATAATTTAAAAAAATCTGCTAGGTTCAATAAATTATATGTGGTAAAAAATAGGAGGGACGCAACATGCCAAATTCATCAAACGTAACTGATTCTTTAAGAGTAAGCAATGAATTAAAATGCCAGTATAAAGATGATTTTAATAAATATTTAAAACGTCAATGCGTCAAAACAACATTTAATGGACTTGAAATAGAAAGCTTTAGCTGGTATCGAAAAGTTTTGGGTCTTAAATAATTTTTGATTTTCATTTTAACTTTCTTTTTTAAGGGATACATTTTGTATCCCTTTTTCATTTTAAAATACCAGTATTATTTAAAAGCTCGACTTTTCCTGTTTCAAAGCTGAAATGACACTTAGCTATTAAAAGTTTATTACTATCACTAGCATCTTTCAATATTTTCGACTTTTCCAATAAAACACTAGCTACATAATTTGTATGAGCTTTAGCAAGATTATTATGACAATCATCTTCTTTTAACACAGGTATCACCGTACTCATTAAATGTGGATACTCTTTAGGATTAGGATAATTATCAACTGCATACTTCATTACACCACAATCATCGTGACCTAGTAATACAAGAAGGGGGATGCTTAAATGTTCAACACCATATTCAATACTTTCAATAATATTTGGTCCCAAGGCAATGCCTGCTGAACGGATAACAAAAAGTTCGCCAATACCCACATCAAATATTATTTCAGGCACAACTCTGGAATCAGAACAACTTAATACAATAGCATGAGGAGCTTGTCTATGCGCATATTTTTGCAATGTTGTTAAACATTTATTCATTGCCATAGGAGTACCCTCAACAAAATTTTTATTACCATCAAGTAATATCTTTAATGTGTTTTTTGCCATTTTATACCTCTTTAAGCTTCATCTATTTGCGCTATTAAAATTATATTTTTTCCAAATAAATATTCTAAACCTATTTTATCTAAAAATCGCGAAACAGGAAACAAGTATCTATCATATATTTCTATAGTTTTTTTGTTTAATTTATCTGAATTAATAAATATTTTATATATTATAGCACATAAAAAACCTATTGAATCAGCGTATTTAACTTTATTTATTTTATACCCAGCATTTTCTATCTTTTTACATAAATCTTTTTTTGAATACCTGCGTTTATGTTCAAGCTTTTTATCAAACTTTGAATATAAAATGTTAAATGCAGGAACATATAAAAGCAATCTGCCATCCTTAGCAAGCTTTTGTTTTATATCAACCAATGTTTCATAATCATGTTCAATATGCTCCAAAACATTAAAACTGTATATCAAATCATATTTTTCGTTTTTGTTTATTTCCTCAATATTTTGATACGAGATAAAACCTTCTTTATTTAAATTTTCACAATAAAACTTATCAGGTTCAACACAATTTATGTTTATC
>USEW01000029.1 GCA_900553845.1 uncultured bacterium | reverse complement strand
GTTATTTAAACAAATATAAATTTTTTTAAAATATTTATATATTATCTATATACTTTATATAAGTATTTTATATGAATCGTCAAATGCTTAACAAAACTTAACATGCCTTGATATTTTAAACATACTTTGGAATTTAAAGAATATTAAATTGTCAAAATAGGCTAAAATTAAGGGTTAGGGGTTGAACTATTTTTTTTTTGTAATAATATAGGAAATAACAAGTAGCAAATCCATAAGCGAATTGAAACGTGATAGCAGATAAGAGCAGAGGAGAAAATGAAGATGATAGTTAAAAAGCTACTTAAGCTCATCTTGATAACAAGTATAATTACAACAACCCCAATGTGTGCATTATGTGAAACAAATACACCAAGTAAGGTTACAACCGTTAAACAATATATTGTTAAGCACGCTTTGGATTTAGGTATTGACCCGGCTTTAGCTTTAAGTATTGCAAAGGCCGAATCAGGGTTTAGACACGAAGCACGAAGTGCACACGGAGCTGTCGGTGTGTTTCAGCTTATGCCCTCAACAGCTAGGAAAATAGGTTATAACCCTTATAACTTAAACGAAAATGTTAAAGCAGGGCTTGTTTATTACCGCATGATGTATTCTATGTTTGGTTCAACGGAACTTGCTTTAGCCGCTTATAACGCTGGACCCGGAAATGTCAAACGTTATAAAGGAGTGCCACCTTTTGCTGAAACAAAACGGTTTGTATCGAAAATAATGAATGAATACAACCGGCAAAAAGTAACTCCTGACCCTATGATTTCGCAGGTTAAAAACAGTCGGGGTAAGCAAACCTCAAATACCTCAGCCAATGATTCAAGGCCTGCAATTGTTCCAATAAGCAAAATTCAGCCAAATGACCTTGTGCCACTTGCGCCATCAAGTGTCTCAACAAAGCACAATAATTTAGTAAATGAAGAAGTAATCGAGCTTATTAATACAACTCCTGACGCTGGTGTTGACACTTCAAGAGTTAACTTTTCAGCGGTTAAATTGTAATTTTTAATTAATCCTTTATTTTATCTGATAAGGTATTTTGAAATTTTAGTATTTTATATATAATATTATTCGGATGATTATAAAGGATTTTTTATGAAAAAAATATTAGCATCTTTAACAATTTTAAACTTACTTTTTATTTCTCAATTAGCTTCATTGGCTGCATGTCCGTTAAATTGTGATTCAAATTGTGAGCAGCAAAACCAAATAAATAAAACAACTCCAAAGTGTGATTCCTGCTGCCAACAAAGTAATAATTGTGATAAATTTTTCCCTAACAAATGCACTTTTGATACAAGACGGGAAAAGATTTATTCGCAACTTTGTTTAAGCGAAACACAAATTTGTCAAATACAAAAACTTGACGATGAATATGCATTGAGATTTAAATGCTATCAAGAAAAAATATGCATAAAAAAACAGAAACTATGTGAACTGGAAAAATGTTCGCCTTCATCTTGTGAAGTTAAAGAATTAAAAAATGATATAAAACAGCTTAAAAAAGCTTTTAGATGTGAACGAAAAGAATATGAAGAAAGATTTTTATGTCTTCTATCAAAAAGTCAACAACGCGATTATAAACGTATAAAAAATGAATTTCATAAATGCGAGAAGGCACATAAAAAAGCTTGTAAAAAATGTAAACAATGTGATTGAAAAAAAGAGCCAGAAGCTCTTTTTTCTAAATCTAACTAACACTCAACTTATTTAAACACAAATTTAATATTCAATACCCTGTCGAGCCATTACTCCAACATCGAAATAATGTTTTATTGGTTTCATTTCAGTAACTAAATGAGCTAAAGCAACAAGTTCTGGATGCGCACGTCTACCTGTCAAAACTATTTCTAAATTCTCAGGTTTATTTAAAAGCGCTTGTTTTACATCTGATACTTTTATCATACCCAAATCAATGCATATATTTATTTCATCTAAAATAATAAGCTGGTATTTGCCTGATTCAATGGCTTCTTTAGCTTTATCCCAACCTTTTTTTGCTTCTTTAAAATCATCCATACAAATATTGTGGGAATATATTATTCTATCCATTCCATATTGAAACACGTCTAAATTATTTTTAAACTTATATGATGATGCTATTTCACCATACGACGTCCCCTGGTCACCTTTTGTAAATTGTATTATTAACACCTTCCAGTTATGTCCCAATGCTCTTAAAGCTAAACCTAGTGAGGCTGTTGTCTTTCCTTTTCCATCTCCTGTATAAATCTGTATATAACCGTGGTCTAACACAATTTACTCCTCTTTATTTCATCTTATATATGTATTCTAATTTATTCTCAAAAAATAATCCTCAGATTAAAAGTGGATTTTTAAAAATAAACCTTACATATATATAGTAAAACAAATCTATTTAAAATGGTCAATTTTTTATCCTGCATGCCTTTTTTTTTACATATTTTTTTTTATAATCTCATGTCTTTTATTGTCTTGCACGTCTTTTAATGAATAAGAAATATATTTTAAAAAATTTACATTAATTTTTATTAACATTTAGTAAAATTTACTTGCATATATTGATATAAAAGATTTTTAAGAAATATTGCAAATTAATATCATTTTTTATAAAAAATTTTTTATGGATTTGTCAAGTTATAATTCAAAAAAATAAACAAAAATAAAAATTATAGTCATTTTAAATAAGTTTTATAGCAAGTTTTATTGCTTCTATCATACTTGACTCGTTTGCTATATTCTGCCCTGCTATATCAAAAGCTGTGCCGTGAGTTGGAGAGGTTCTTATTTTTGATAACCCGACTGTTGTATTTACTGTTTTGTCAAAATACAACATTTTTATTGGAATTAAACCCTGGTCATGATAACAGCTTATAAATAAATCATATTTTGAGATATTTTTTAAAGCAAATAAAGTATCTGCACTATAAGCTCCGTTAACATCAATATTAAGCTTTTTTAATTCATTTAATGCTGGATTTATTATTTTTATTTCTTCTGACCCAAGTAAACCATCCTCACCTGCGTGCGGATTTAAAGCGCAGAACGCTATTTTAGGATTATTTATTTTAAAGTCATTTATTAAAATTTCATTAATCTCAATAACATTTTTTATAATCATATCTTTATTTATAGCTTTTGGTACATCTTTTAAGCTTAAATGACGGGTTAAAAGCAAGACACGAAAACCTTCATTTGTACAAAAAAGCATTTGTGCATTATTTTCATTTTCACTTTTATTTTTTATATATTTTTGTAATATTTCAGTTTGCCCGCTATAGTGAAATCCAGCCATATTCATTGCTGTTTTAGATGTTGGAGCTGTTACAATTGCAGATACTTTATTTTCATTTGCATAATCAATTGCTTTTTTTAGAGAATAAAACGATATAAAACCTGAATTAACCTCATTTTCTCCCCAATTGACAGTTTTATTGACTTTTTTTACATTTTCATCATTATCTAAATCAACAAATTCATACTTAAAATGAGCTTTAAGTTTCAAAAATTCAATATGATAATCAAACACAGTTTTTGAGCCAAATAAAACAATATTATTTACATCTTCAAGTTTATTTAAAGCTTTAACAACAACTTCAATACCAATACCATTTATGTCACCTAGAGTTATTCCTATTTTTTTATTATTCATCATCATGACAATCAAAATATTTTATTATATCAACAAGTGTATTAGCATTACCTAAATTACCTGATTTTGTAACAATAAGCTGTGCTTTATAATCCATGCAAAGCGGAATTGCATAGGTAACTTCATCAATAACCTGAAGTATTTCACTATTTATGGCATTACAGCATTCATAAGAAGTTTCTCCGCCAATAAGAATCAAAATAGCACTTATATTATTAAGCGTAAGCTCAACAAGATTTGATAAATATCCAGATACTTTTGTAAGAAAACCTTTAAAAGACATTTCATTATCGAGCAAAAACTGTTGAAATTCTTCACGGTTTTGAATTAAGTCAGAAGTATGAACAAGAACATTATTGCCTTTTGCAAGATGACAGCATATTCTTTCAATAAATTCCTGATTTACTCCTTTTATTATATCGTCAATTTTAAGAGAATAAGAATAAAGACATTCTTCATATTCGTCTTTTAATTTAGCAATCTGAGAAGCCGTAAGTTCAGTTGCACTTCCTGAGACTATGAACTTTGGTTGTTTTTGAAGTTTTATATTAATTTTGTTATTCTTAAAATCAGGCAGCCATATATCACTTAAAGCCGCAGCAAATCCAGCTGCCCCAACGGGAAGAAGGTTATATGTTGATTTTTTCACTGCTAGTGCAATCTGTTCTAAATCAATTGAGGATTGAGCATCTATTACAATAATTTTTACCCCTTCATTTATAAGCTTGTGTATTTCCATCAATATTAAAGCTGCACCTTTAACAACGATTTTAAAATCAATTGTACCAACTTTTAAATCACTTCCAAACTCTTTTAAATCTGCATTTAAAATCGTTGGAATATGTGATTCGTAAATAGGGAATTTGGGGTCTCTTGCCAACTCGGTTCTTTCAATAGGTACACCTTTTAAAAGATGGTATCCACCTATTGTAATTCTGTTTTCTTTTGGAAAAGCAGGTACGACAATTGCTGCATCGTTATTCAATACATCAAGTATTGCCTTTATTTCAACAGCAATATTGCCGCGTAAAGTAGAATCTATTTTTTTGTAAAGATATTCTACGTTGAAATTATCATAAAGCTTTTGACAAGCAGCTTTTGTTTTGTTATAAGCATTTTGTTTATCTAAATTACGAGTCTCTGTAGAAATAGCACAGACTTGTGCATTTTTCAATTTAGTGCCATCAAGAGAATTGTCACTATTTAATACAATTTGTGTATTACAACCACGCATATGAAACTGTAAAGCAGTGTCATTAGCTCCGGTTAAATCATCGGCAATAATGCCTGTTAAATTTGAACCAAACATAAAAAAACCAACCTAAATTATATTCTATTCCCATTATTGCACAAATATATTTATTATATACACTTATTTACGCATCAGCATTTTTAGAACCTAATAATCTTAGGTTTAAACCACGGATTAAGTATCGGACTCTATTTTCGCCTGAAGGTGTAGTCCAGCTGCTTACGGCAAGTCTGCCATCAAGTGCAACCTGACGACCTTTCTTGACGTATTCACCAGCCACTTCTGCCTGTTTGTCCCAGAATTCAATATTAAACCAATCGGTTATTTCCGACTTTGTTTTTGTATCCCATCTGTTTACTGCCAAGGAAAATGTTGTTTTTACTTTACCTGACTCAAAATATTTCATTTCAGGGTCTTGTCCACATCTTCCCACTATTACAACGCTATTCACTTTTTCTCCAAACTAAACCTATATAATTTACAATTTTAAAATAACAATTAATTTTATATTAAGTCTATCATTATTTATTATTTTTTGCAACATTTTTATATAATTTACTGCTTGAATGTAAATTTTTTATTTTAATATGACATTTTTAAAACTTAACTTTATAAGTCTTTTACATTTACTAATTGATATAAAAAGCTACGACATTATAAAATTAATTACAGCATTCACTGGGAATAACAATATCTTCGCAAAGTCTCATGTAAATAACTTTTCCTTTTTTAGCTTTATAATGCATTCCCGGGGTTAAGACACCAAGCAAAAGTCCTGCACCGCCACCAATAGCCATACCCATCCAAGTGCCTGTCCAAGCGTTACCTGCACAAGCTCCTATCCAAGCACCATTTCCTGCACCTAAACCAAATCCGCCTACTGTATATGCTGCGGCTTTGCCAAAACTTGCCCAGCTGCTTTTTTTTAGCACACCATCATAGTCGTATGGTTTTGCGCAGATATCAAATTGGCGACCGTCAGGAAATACAAGTTTTTTTAGAGTAATATATACTTTAGCATTACGATTACCCCATTTAGGCTGCTGTATGCAGTTTATTTCTCCTAAAACCAAAGATTTTGCCGGTATTAAGCATCTTGCGTTATTTGTTGTAATGTCGCATGGTACATAAAATTCTACAACATTTAAATCTTTGTATTTTTTAGTTGTAAAATGATCGTTAAATGCAATAGGGATTAAGTTATTTTTCACGATAACACGTGTTCCGTCCTCTGTTACTTTTATTAAATCCATAGGTGAGGATGTTTTTCCGTTGTTTATATGTTCAAACTTAAATTCAACAGGGTCAAGTCCATTTGAATCACAGTCGCACTGGTCTGCTTTAACAACTATTGGGTTTAGAGTGAAACATAATATTATTAAAAGAACAGAGCTTAATACTTTTTTCCTTATCATACATTGCCCCTTTTTATATTTATTTATTATATTTATATCATAATTAAACGATAAATAAAATAGTATATCTATATAAAAAAAGTTGCAAAAAAACAAAAAAAACATTAGAATATAAAAAAGTAGACAATTTAACGATTGGCTTTAACTTAAAAAAGTTAAAAAGTGAGTGTTATTAATCTGCTTTAAGTTACAAAATAAAAGGAGAAAAACCCAATGTACCAAGATGAAAAACTAATCTGTGAAGACTGTGGCTGTGAATTTGTATTTACTGCCGGTGAAAAAGAATTTTATGCTGAAAAAGGATTAGTTAACACCCCAAAACGCTGCCCTGAATGTCGTAAACAACGCAGGCACAGTAAAAGCCGTCATAGAAAGATGTATGAAGTTCAATGTTCTGAATGCGGCGTAACAACAAAAGTTCCATTTAAGCCAATCGAGGGCAAAGAAGTCTTTTGTAAAGAATGTTATCAAAAACATAAAGCAAATTCTGAAAATGTTGCTTCTGTTTAAATAAAATAAATATTAAATTTTAAATATAATTCGGGTATATTTTAATATATGCCCTTTTTTTATACCTTTACAAACTTTATACTTTTATATTTTAAGTCTATTCTTATTAATATGATTTTTTTGATACATGGTATAATAGATAAAAATGTATAAGAATAAATTAAAGTTAATAATGGAAAAAGCAATCTCTGTTGCGCAAAAAAGCAAATGCGATTTGCCAGTAGGATGTATTATTGTTGATGAAAACGATAATATTATAGCTTATGCAACAAATGAAGTTGAAAAAAACAGCAATATTACTTGTCATGCTGAAATGGTTGCTATAAACAAAGCTTTAAAAATATTAAAAACAAAATATTTAAATAACTGCAAAATGTATGTAACACTTGAACCTTGTCCTATGTGCGCTTGGGCTGTTATCTTATCACATATTGACACGGTTTATTTTGGGGCTTATGATTTAAATTATGGAGCATTCTTATCAAAATACGATTTAAGAACAGCTTATAACTCAAAACTTAAAGTTTATGGTGGTATATTAGAAGATGAGTGTCAAAATTTAATTAGAAATTATTTTAAAAACTTGAGGCAAAAATGATTAACTTGAAAGAAATTTTAGATAAAAATCAAAAAAAGTACGAAACATATGATTTTATTTCAACTGACCCTATATTGTTTCCGCACAGATTTAGCAAAAAAGAAGATATTGAAATTGCAGGATTTATAGCCGCGTCTTTTGCTTATGGTAAACGTTCGTTGTTTATAGCAAAACTAAACGAACTTTTTGATATTATGAACAACGAGCCTTATCGGTTTATTAAAAGTTATAAATATACAAAACATTCTTTAAACGGGCTAAATTATCGTTTTGCAAAGGAAGATGACATACATAATCTTTTATACGTGCTTTCAACATTATATAACGACGAAAATTCCTCTTTGAACGATTTATTTTATGAATTTTATAACGACAACAAAAACATAAACCCGAAATTATGCAAGATACATAATATGTTTTTAAAGGTTGCAAATTATTTTTACAACAACTGCTTAAATCAACCAGGTGCCGGGTTTAAACATTTAATACCTGATGCTTCAAATATGGGTAGTTGTAAACGGTTAAATATGTTTTTGCGATGGATGGTTAGAAAAAGCGATG
Source organism: uncultured bacterium (assembly GCA_900553845.1). GTDB lineage: Bacteria > Cyanobacteriota > Vampirovibrionia > Gastranaerophilales > Gastranaerophilaceae > UMGS1477. Next base: position 6,175 of record USEW01000029.1, on the reverse strand, counting down.
TTGATTTAGGAGTATGGAAATTTATTGATAAAAGCGAGCTTTTAATCCCGCTTGATGTGCATGTTGGTAATATTTCGCGAAGTTATAATCTTCTCAAACGCAAAAATAACGACTATAAAAGCGTTATTGAATTAACAGAAAATTTAAAGAAATACGATCCATATGACCCGGTTAAATATGATTTTGCATTGTTTTCTCTTGGTGTTTTTGACAACAGCCTTATATAGCATTGGCACCGCTTACAACTTCGTTTATTTCCTGTGTTATTGCACCCTGCCTTGCTTTGTTATAATCCACACTTAATTTGTATATCATATCCTCGGCATTTTTGCACGCTGATGACATAGCTGTCATCCGTGAGGCCAATTCTGAGGCTGTTGCTTCAAGAAGTGCATGGTATATCATATTAGTTATAAACATTGGGACAACTTTTTGCAAAATAACATGTTTATTAGGCTCAAATGTCATTAAAGCATCGATTTGAGTCCCCTTGTTTGGTTTTTGTTCGTCAATTTCAATATTTTCCTTAACTTCATCAACATTTAAAGGTAGTATTTTCCAGTCAACAACTTTATATGACATCATGTTATGAAACTGTGTTGTTATTATTTCAATATTGTTTATTTTATTCTCAACAAAACAAGTTGCCATATCTTCTGCTATGACAATGGCCTGACCTGAATTTGGATTTTGTGGAAGATTTAAATATTTTTTTTCAATTTCGCAATTTAAACTTTCACACTTTCTTCTAAGCCCAGCATAGCCTTTTTGCCCAACAATAAACAATTTGACACTTATATTTTGCTTATTGTATTCTTCAATACGCTTCAAAGTATATCTTATAACGTTGGCATTATAGGCTCCGGCAAGTCCTTTTGTTGATGAAATAATAAGTAGACCTGCTGTTTTTATTTCCCGAGGCTTTAAAAGTTCTGCATAATTATCAATAGCTCGTTTTACTTGTAAACCGCTCATTGAATATTTGTTGACTGAACGTAAAAGCCGACTGAAGACAAAGGCAAGCTCTTTTGCAAACGGGCGTGCTGTTTTTACGCGATTTTCAGCTTTCTTTACCTTTGCTGCTGCCACCATTTTCATAGCTTTTGTTATTTTTTGTGTATTTTGTATACTTGTTATTCTGTCTTTTATATCTTTTAAATTTGACATATTTTTTTACCTATTTTAAAAAACCTGATTTAAACTGTTCAATGTTTTTAGTTAATGATTCAATATCATCATCATTCAACTTTTCGCCATTATTTAATCTGTGGTTAAGCTCAGGCATGTTTGATTCAAAGTAGTCAAACCAGTCTTTTTTAAATTCGGGAATTTTTGAATTTGGGATATTGTCTAGATATCCTTTATTGGCTGCAAATAGTATTGATATTTGTTTTGCAACGCTCAATGGTGCGTATTGAGGTTGTTTTAACACTTCTGTCAACTTTTCGCCTCGAAGCAATTGGTCTCGAGTTGCTTTATCCAAATCACTTGCAAACTGGGCAAACGCTTCAAGTTCATGGTATTGAGCTAAATCCAAACGCAATTGACCTGCAACCTGTTTTATCCCCTTGGTTTGTGCAGCACCGCCTACACGTGATACAGAGATGCCTGCATTTATTGCCGGACGTACGCCTGAGTTAAATAGATTGCTCTCTAAAAATATTTGTCCGTCAGTTATTGAAATAACATTTGTCGGTATATAAGCAGAAACATCCCCTGCTTGTGTTTCAATTATTGGCAGAGCTGTAATACTTCCGCCACCAAGCTCGTCATTTAACTTGCACGCACGTTCAAGCAAACGTGAATGAAGGTAAAATACGTCACCTGGGTATGCTTCACGTCCCGGTGGACGTTTAAGCAACAAGCTCATTGCACGATAGGCTTGAGCGTGTTTTGTTAAGTCATCATATATTATTAAAACAGATTTTCCCTGTTCCATAAACTCTTCACCTATTGCAACACCAGCAAATGGCGCTATATACTGCATTGGTGCAGGCGAATTAGCAGAGGCATTAACAATTATTGTATAATCCATAGCATCATGGTCGGCTAATGTCTTTGCAAGCTGGGCTACTGTTGAGTTTTTTTGTCCAATTGCAACATAGATACATATTACATCACGACCCTTCTGATTGATTATTGTATCAACTGCTATAGCTGTTTTTCCGGTCTGTCTATCGCCAATTATAAGCTCCCGCTGACCTTTACCAATTGGTGTCAAGGCGTCTATTGCTGTTATACCTGTTTGTAAAGGTTCATGCACTGATTTTCTTGTTACAATCCCAGGAGCTACACGTTCTATTGCTCGGGTCTTGTCATAATCAATATTCCCTTTGCCATCCAAAGGTGCGCCTGTTGGGTCAATTATACGACCTGTTAAACCACTGCCAACTGGAACTGAAGCAATACGACCTGTTGTTTTTACACTTGTGCCTTCCTTTATATTCTTACAATCCCCTAGAATTACAACACCTACATTGTCTTCTTCGAGGTTCAAAACAAGCCCCAGTGTTTTATTGTCATCTTCAAATTGTACAAGTTCACTTTGCATTGCATCCTTTAACCCGTATATTCTGGCAATACCATCACCGGCTTCAAGAACTTGGCCTTGTGTATTTATTTCTATCTTGTTGTCATAGTTCTCTATTTTTGAACGTATTATGTTTGTTATTTCACTTGGATTTATTGTAACCATTTTGTATAACCTTTCTTAGTTTAATTCTTATTTTTTATTAAATTTAATATATTAAGCCCTCCGGGCGGGGTTACTTTTTGTGGAAAAAGTAACCAAAACCGCAACCCGATTTTTCGCTCACATTATTACTAAACTCAACTCAAGCAGCCTTAACTCGTGCTTCGCACTCAGACAAACGGCTGCCTGACAATGTTTCGTTAAGTTATAATTGTTCGCGCCTGCATATGGGTTGCATTTGATGTATTCACTTCAAGTTCTTTTATTTCCATATTTTACAATAAACTACTTTTTAACCTTTCATATCTGCTTTTTATGCTTCCGTCAATTATTTTATCTTCCGCTTTTATAACTATCCCGCCGATTATTGACTCATCAACAGTATAATTTAAAAGAATTGTCTTTTTGAATTTATTTTCAAGTTTTTGTTTAAGACGCTCTTTTGTTTCATCGTTTAATACAACTGCTGAGGTTATGCTTATTTTTAATTTGTTTTTTAATTTATCGTCAAATTCGCAATACCAATATGAAATATCCTCAAACATATCCATACGATGTGATTTAAGCACCATTTTTATAAAATTTAATGTAATTTCTGATATTTTTGAATTAAATACGTCAAATATAATTTCTTCGACTTTCCCTTCATTGAATGTTGGATTTAAAATTACATTCTTCAATTCGGAAGACTTATTTATTACTTCATTTACTAAGTTTAAGTCTTCACGTACGACATCAACTTCGTTTTTTTCGACCGAGCTTTCTAATAATGCTCTTGCATATCGCTTTGCTGCTGTTTCGTTTTTATATCTTATATTTTTCATATTGATAACCCGTCTATACTATCAATGCACTCATCTATATATTTTTGATGTAATTGTGGATTCTGATTAAGTGTTTGCTTTATGTTTTCATAACTTAACGCAGATGACGCTTTTGCAATGGATAAAGTTATGTCATTATATGCGTTTTGCTTTTCACGTTCGATTTCTTTTTCCATATTTTTATCGTAATGTTTTTTTATTTCATTAAGCTCGTTGTGTGCAGTCTGTTCAAGATGATGAAGCAAGTTTTTTGCATCAGCAACGATTTTTTCTGTTTCATAATGAGTGTTATCTAATTCCTCTTTGGCTTTTTCATATTTTGCCAGTGCTTTTTTTACATCTTCGCTTGATTTATTGATTGTCTCAACTGTTTTTTTATGCTTGCTGTCAAGCATACCTTTAACATTCAGACGCTTAATAATGATTCCAATCATTGCTAGCATAATAAGAAAATTTATTATATTTGAATGTAGTATATTTGCATATGAAAAATCAAACATTTTTCATCACCTCGTCAACTCTGTTTTCATCAAATGATATATTATCTATATTTTCTCCAAGTATTTTTGAAGCTATATGATTCGATAATGACTTAACATCCTCTCGAAGGTTGTTATATATATCATATTTGTGGCTTTCCAATTCATTTTTTGTTTGCGATATTTTATTTGTTATTTCGTTCTTTTTGTTTTTTATTTCTTCATTTTTTTGAGATTTTATCCGTTCTTTGCCGGTTAATATAATTTCATTTGCGTTTTGATTAGCGTTTTTTATCTGGTTATCACGTTCAACAATGCATTTATTTTCGTTTTCATTGTGAGAATATATTTCAGATTTGTTTTCGTCAAAAAACATTTTCCTTTTTTCAATTATTTCATTTACAGGTTTATATAATATTTTATTCATAAGTAGGGTAAATATTATAAAACTTATAGCTGCTATTAAAAATGTACCATTGAATTCCATTTTTTACCTCTTTTTATCTGACGGGCTAACGCCTGTCTCCATTTCGTCTTTATCCACCAACGTGGGATGACTTTTGTTTTATTTTTGCGTTGAAGGTCAATTGTTGGTTTGGGGTTCTTTCCCGCCTGGGGCAGCGGATTCACAGTTGGCTTTGTTTGATTGTGAGGAACCTAAGTACGAAGCCAAATTTTTGGTAGGGCGCCGTGGTACGAAGTACCCCAGCCCGTAACTTGGAACAATCCGCTGGAGTGAACGGCGAAGCCTGTAACGGAATCCAAGGATTGTTCCAAGCCAAATAATTTGGAACCAGCGAACTTAGATATCAACAAAGAACCCGACGTAATCCCACGCACCCTTGCAACCATATAAAGCTGTTCATCCTTTGTTGTATTCACTTTTCAAGTTCTTTTATTTTCATCCACCAACGTGTGGCAAACTCAACTTGTGCAACCCGTTCTTAGCTTGGAAGCTATTACGTTTATCCTATCATACCGCACAGTTTCATAGCAATAAACAATCCATATATAGCACAGGCTTCTGATAAAGCTGCACCAAGCAAGAAAAAGCCGACTGCTTTACCAGCTATTTCAGGTTGACGTGCTATTGCTTCAAGCAACCCTTTTGTAGCAACACCAATACCAACACCAGCACCAATTGCACCAAAGCCTATTGCAATACCTGCTCCAAGGTTGCTTAATCCCTGTACATCGCTTAACATTTCTGTTGTCATATTTTTCTCCTTTTTCTATTAAACTTACTATTTCATATTTTTTATTATATTATTCTAAACTAACTTTATTTGCTTTTGCAACACATTTTTTTATTATTCTTCTTCAACCGCAAGAGCAACATAAGCGGTTGAAAGCATCATAAATACTAACGCCTGTACGAAACCTACAAATACTTCAAAAAACATTATAGGTAATGGCAAAAAATATGCAAATATTCCGACAAACGCAACAACTAGAAGTTCACCTGCCAGTATGTTGGCAAAAAGTCTTAATGCCAGTGTAAAAGGTCTTATTACTATTTCAAGAAGTTCAACTATTGCTATTACTATATCAATCGGGTTAAAGCTATGTAAAAAATATCTAAGCCCTTTTTTGCGTATACCGCAGTATAAATAATAAACAAGAACTATTACTGCCATGGCTGCTGTTAAATTGATGTCGTTTGTAGGTGAAGCAAGTTCACCTGTTTTTAAATGTATTAGCCGCCAAGGTAACTGCCCCATTAAATTTGCTGTTACAATAAATATAAAAAGAGTTGCTAGAAGGGGTACATGTTTTTTACTTTCAGCTTTGTCACCAATCATTGACCCGGTTATGCTAGTAAAAAACGTTAATATAGACTCTGTTACCATTTGCAACTTGCTAGGAATGATAGTGAGCTTGCGGCTTGCTATAAAAGCAAAAACAAGCAACACTCCCATTGCAATATACATTGTTATCAAAGTATCGACATTTACTGTCATTTGTCCTAATGCTGCTGTTAAATGTCCTTCACCGCTCATATTTTTATATCCTCAATGTCAATCGATTTTATACTTCTATATTATAATAACAATTTTTAACAAATACTTCAACCGAAAATTTTAAATGTTGTAAAAAAGCAAAATTGAATAACAAAGACATTAATATAAAAATAAATATTTACTAGTTTGTTCTTAATAGATTTTGAATCTAGCCGCACT
>USEW01000028.1 GCA_900553845.1 uncultured bacterium | reverse complement strand
AAATGAGAAACAATTTAGTTGACTTGAAAACTAAATACCAAGATGTTGATTCACGATATCAGCTTATTAAACAAGAACGTAAATTACTTAATAGCGAAGTTAAAACCTTAGAAAAACGAATTAAAAATTTAGACAAAACTAAAGAAAATATTCGTAAAAACATGGAATAAAAAAGTTGTTTTAAACATTTGTTTTGCTTAAAATTTCATTAATTTGGTTATCAAATGATTTGATATTTCTTGATTTTACTTTTGCAATAACCTGGTTTAAAATGTAAATTCCTTTTTCTTTAGTTTCAGGATTTTGAATAAATATTTTTGAAAGAAGAAGTTTAAAGTTGATGGTTAATACTATTAAAGTATCATCAACTTTCTCTATATCTGGCAGAATTTCAAGTATTAATGTTTTTGCCGCTTCGGGTTTATTGTTATGGAAATTATTTAAAGCGTTTAAATAAAATGCAAGAAGATTAATATTCAATAATCCATACTTGTTAGACTTTTCTATAATGTCCATAAGAATGTTATTAGTAATGTTATAATTTCCAGCATTGCTATGAAGCATAGCAGCCATTAAATCGAGAATATAATTTAGACTTATACTGTCAATCTTATGCGCAAGTTCTTTTGTTTCATTTATTATATGCGAATTATTGATTGATTTTGCTTGAGTATAATCTAAAATAATACGATATAAATTCTCAAGAATTTTTCCTATTGGAGTTTTTACATTTTTTACAACTTTTCCAAAATCATTATGCAATGTTCCTGTAATAAATAAATTTTCTATCATAAATAAAAGATTAAAATCTGAGGGATTACCGCTATAAAATTGCTGAACTTTGTTAATTTTTTCATTTAAATCGTTTTTAAGCGCAAGAATAGACTCAAGTAAATAATATATAATGCAAGTATTCAACACCTTGTGATAATTTTTCTCACCGCCAAATGCATCATAAGCTTTTTCCTGATTATTTACATCTAGATTCAATAATATATCTTCGAAAATTATTGAGGATATTTGAACCTGACCTAATTCAAATAATATTTCAACTTTTTTTAAAACCAAAAGAAACATATTTGGATTAAAGGAATTTGAGGCCATATTATAATCTTTATTAACCATACGTGCAAGAACTTCATTTAAATATACATATGAATCGTAGTAATTTTTTAAACTATAGCTGGTATTATATGCGAAATAATAAAGAGTACGAACCAAATCAATATTATCACTGTTTTTAAATCGATTTATTGCCTGCTCAATAACATCAACAATTAATTCAGGATTTTTTGAAAAACAAGTGGAAATTAATGTAAGCATAATATTGTCAATAGTTGAATCATTTTCAGGCATATTTTGTTCTTCAAGCGCAAGAATAAATTCTTTCTGCATCTTTGCAAAAATAGAGTAATCTCCAAATGATAGCCCAACAGTTGAGATATGTTCAAGACCGTTATAATAAAAATCATCTTCTTTTTCAAACATTACAGGATGGAAAGGTGGTAAATACATTTTAAATTTTTCAATTTGTTTTTGACGGTTTATAATTTCAGGATATTGCTCCTGGATATGTTTGATAAGTTTTCTATATATTTTTTGATTAACAACATAAACAATTCCATCTTTTTCCGTTACAAAATCTCTATCTTCAAGCAACATCAAAAAACGTTCTTCTTTTATTCCAAATCCCCTCAAATATGCCTTGCGAATACCAAATTGTCCATATAAAAAAAACAACCATATTTCGAAAAATTCATTTAATTTAGTAAGTCGCAAAAGTTTTGAAAAAAGTAAATTATTTATCGAAGAAGGAATTTTAACAAAATTGCTTTCATCAAAAAACCATCTGCCTTCTATAAAGGTCAACACTTTAGTTTCACGAAAAAACTGCATTAAATTTTTCATATAAAACTTACATCTTTGTATTTCATTTTTCATTTTGGGTAAATAATACTGAATCCCTTCAATACTATCTAATGAAAATTCCTTAACCAAATCATCAAAATTATCAGAAACTAAATCAAAATGATAGACATTTTCATAATTTAATAATGTAGGCAGCATATTAAAAAATTTACATCCATTATTGATTGATAATATTATATTAAATTTATTTTTATTTATATTCTCAAAAATCTTTTTTAATATTTTTAACGAGCCTTCATCAATATAATTAAAATCATCAATCATAATTACGTAGGAATTATCAATTTGAGAGAAAACTTCCATGATTTTAGAAAGTAAAATCTCATAATTTTTATCAAAGTTATCACTTTCAAATGGGATTAAATTTAAAATTGATTTTATATTTTCATCAATACCTTCAAGTTTTTTAGGCATTGAAAATATATCTACTTCAGTTAGCTTGTAAAAAATTTTAATAATTTCTCTTATTGTATAAAAAGGAAATCTTGGATTATTCTGATAACACTGAACATTAATAATTTGTTTCTTATTTAATTCATCGAAAAATACATTATCAATACCACCTAGATGATTTGGATATTTTAATATAAATACATTTCCATTGTCGGATTCCTTAAGTTTGTTCTCAATAAATTCACATACTTTAACGGAACCAAGACGAAAAAATCCTGCTTTTGTTTCAAAAATTTTCCCCTGATTTGTACTTACATTTTCATTAGCATCATTGCGTTTTTGAATTTTTTTGGGAATTTTTATATAATCATCTTCAACTTTTTCAACATCTTTAACTTTTGATAATTTTAATGTAAGTAAATTTTTAATAATAAGTAAATAAAAACAGCATCTTTTATTTTTAATAAGAATATTTTCATAAGATGTTGCTTTGTAATGGTCAATAACATCAATATATATTTTTTTATCAAGGAGAATTTTTATTTGGGAATAAGCTGATTGTTTATTTTCGACTACATTAAGCTGTGCTAAATCCTTTATTTTTTCCAAAGCATCGGTTTTGTTATCCGTTGTAATATTCATGTAAAATTTTATGTATTTATTTTTTAATTTATAAAAGTCAACATTAATATCCATAAGTTTTTGTGCAAATTTAACAACAAAATCCAAAGCATTCATATTAAGATGCTTTTGTGCAAATATAGTGGTAAAAGTAAAAAGAATCAAACCTTTGCCGCTTTTAACGGAAACTTTTACCCCGTCTAATGCAATATCTTTTCCAATATTAACAAATTTGTTCACCATTTTTAAAGCTTGCTGCTCATTTTTCAGCAAACCTGAAATTTCTTTATAGTTGCCAATTCTAACATAAAGGTAAAGATTTTTATGTAAAACTTGTTCAAGATTTTCCATTATTTTATGCAATATTTCCGTAAACTATAAAAATATTATAGCATAATAATGAAACTATTTTGTATTTTTAAAACATTATTGTTCATTGCCTGGAGCTTGCTCAACAATCTGTACCCCAAATCTTGTGCGGAATAAATATTTTATTGTTTCAGATTGTATTTCGCACATCATATTGTTGAATAAGTCATAAGCTTCACGCTTATATTCAATTAAGGGGTCTTTTTGTCCATATGCACGAAGCCCTATACCATCACGAAGCATATCAATATTATGCAGATGGTCAATCCATTTATTATCGACAACACGAAGAAGAATATCTTTTTCAATATTACGCAAAACATTATCTTTTGAATTTACTTTTTGTAGTTTTGGCTTTTCTTCTGTTTCATATTGTGTTATTACGTCATTATAAAAATTAACAGTATCTACCTCAAGCTTAGTATAAGCACTGATTGCTATTTCTTTTAGTTGTTCAGATATTTCATCATAAGTTAAAGTACTTATATCTTCAAAGGTAAGCTTATTTTCATCACGATTAATTGTTACATAAAACTCATTTAACATCATTTCAAGTTCGTCAGGAATATACTCAACTGGTTGCATGTGAGGTGAAATATATGCAAGCATAATACGTTCAACTTCACGTTCAAGCATATAAATAATATCTTCCTGAAGGTTATCACCTTTTAATACTTTTCTTCTCTGTTTATAAAATTTTTCCCTTTGAATATTCATAACATCATCATATTCAAGCACATGTTTTCTAATATCAAAATGGTGTGTTTCAACTTTCTTTTGAGATGCCTGAATTTGTCTTGTTATTAAAGGAGACTCAATAGCCATATCTTCTTCAACATTTAAAGTATTCATCAAGTTTATAACATGCTGGCCGCCAAATATACGCATAAGGTTGTCTTCAAGCGAAAGGAAAAACCTTGTTGACCCAGGATCACCTTGACGTGCCGCACGACCACGGAGCTGATTGTCAATACGACGTGATTCATGACGTTCTGTACCTATTACATGCAATCCGCCTGCTGATACAACTTTTTCATGTTCTTCTTCAGTTATTTTTTTCATTCTTGTAAAAATACTATTTGCAACATCATCATAGTTTGCTGCATCTTTTGATATTTTTTGTTTTTGTATTTCTTCAGCTGCTAAATATTCTGCATTACCCCCTAGCAAAATATCAGTACCACGACCAGCCATATTTGTTGCAATAGTAACAGCACCATAACGACCTGCCTGAGCTATTATATATGCCTCTTTTTCATGGTGTTTCGCATTTAAAACATGATGTTCAACACCTCTTTTTTTAAGCAATGTTGATATATATTCAGATTTTTCAATACTAACTGTCCCAACAAGAACAGGACGTCCAAGTTTTTTCATTTCTATAATTTCATCAACAACACTTTTATATTTCTGTTTTTCGGTTTTATAAATAATATCCGGCAAATCTTTTCTAACATCACATTTATTAGTTGGAATTTTAGTTACATTTAAATTGTATATTTTACCAAACTCAGCCTCTTCAGTCATGGCAGTACCTGTCATACCGGATAATTTAGGGTAAAGGCGGAATAAATTTTGAAAAGTTATTGAAGCTAATGTTTGTGTCTCATCCTGTATTTCAACATTCTCTTTTGCTTCAACTGCCTGATGTAGTCCATCAGACCAGCGGCGTCCTTCCATAAGTCTGCCAGTAAACTCATCAACAATCATTACTTCGCCATTATTTACAACATAATCAATATCTTTTTGAAATAATTCCTTAGCTTTTAAAGCCTGAAGCAAATGATGAGCATGCTGAGTTTCTATATTAAACAAATCATCTATATTTAACAATGATTCAGCATGGTCAATACCTTCTTCAGTCAAAATAACATTTTTATTTTTTTCATCAACTTCATAATCAACATCACGTTTTAACTGCGGTGCAATCTGAGCCATAAGTTTATACAAATCAGCACTTTGTTCCAACTTTCCACTAATAATTAAAGGTGTTCTTGCTTCGTCGATTAAAATAGAGTCAACTTCATCAATAATTGCATAGTTATAAGGTCTTTGAACACATTGTTCAATCGATGGTGCCATATTATCACGCAAATAATCAAATCCAAATTCGTTATTTGTACCATAAGTTATATCACAATTATAAGCTTGTTTTTTACGTTCAAACTCTGTCAAACCATCATTAAAATCTTCATTTCTATCAGATGATAAAATTGTACCTACGCTTAGACCTAAAAATTTATAAATTTTTCCCATCCATTCACTATCACGTTTTGCAAGATAATCATTTACCGTAATAACATGCACACCTTTACCGGTTAATGCATTTAAATATGCACTTAAAGTCGCAACAAGAGTTTTTCCTTCACCTGTTCTCATTTCTGCTATATGACCATTGTGAAGAAAATAAGCACCTATCAACTGTACATCATAATGTCGCATATTTAAAACTCGTTTGCCTGCTTCCCGCACAGTTGCAAAAGCCTCAGGAAGTATGTCATCAAGTGCCTGTTTTTCAAGCTGCATATCTATCTTTTTATTATTGGATTTTTTTCTATTATTTAAAAAATTTTTAAATTCCTGTGTTTTTGCTTTCAACTGTTCATCACTTAATTTCGAAAAATCATCTTCCAATGCATTTATTTGTTCAACTATCGGCAAAACTTTTTTTACTTTTCTCTCATTTGGATCGCCTAAAATTTTACTTATAAAATTTATCATATCTTTATACTCTATCCTAATTGCATAACTTAATTTTATTTTATCATAAAAATAACAATTAGGTTTTTATATTATACATTTGGGTAATTATATGATTATAATATTTAAAATCCGTATAATACTGAATATTGTTGGTTAAATACGGACAATGGCAGTATTAATATTTTTTCAGGATGATTTGATTCAAAAAGATGAACTTCCTGTGTTTTTGGATTATAGTACCTTACTACCGAAAAGTGCGAATTATATAACTCTATTCCATTATATTTGAAATGATTTGGCATAAGACCTTTATCATTATAAAATTCATCACGTCCCACAACTATTGATTGTCCATCTTTCATCATCATTGTTAATATTTGTGATACTTCGTTATTAGATTTCTTTTTTTTCATTAACCAATTATCCTCATAATCATGATAACCCTGTAAAAAATAAGAATTTGTTTTTACATCAAATAAAATATTTGCAACTTCATGTATTGTTCCACCTTCAAGTATTTCTTCATAACTTTTTGGTGAACCAATATATTTTGCACATTCGTTAATGATGTCATAAAATTCACAATCTACTTTATTATCTTTCTGAGCATAATTTATTATAGATTTTTCGATATACTTGGCCTGTTTAATTTCAAAATTTTTATATCTTTTAGCACGTTCATATAACCTGTGAAGCGCATATGCTTCTTCAAACATTTTATAACCTAATGCGCCATTTAAAGATTTATGTTGACTAAGTAGTTTTGGCTTTCCATTATTATCTTTTATAAATTTTACTTTAAACCCATCTTTAAATTTATAAAAAACTAAAAAAATTAAATGTAAAAGTTATAGATTTTTTATCTTCACTAAACATCTGGTAAAATTCACATCTTCTTTTGGGATTGTTAATTATTGAATTAAGAGTCCCGACAAGATAACAATCAGGCACTACTTGTGCAAGCATATCACCTTTATCGTTAAACATATTTTCGTATGTTTTTTTTGATAGATTTATAATATTAGTTTGGCAAAGTTCATTTTCAAGTTCTATACTATCATCTGTTTTGGCAACAGCTTTGTTTTTAATATATTGATTTGTATAATCAACATAATAACACTTATAATATTCATTACTAGTAATATTATTTTCAATTTCTTGCAATGCATTTATTAAATCATAAGTTCGATTTTGTTTTGCATTAAATTCCATAAATTCATCTACATTATATTCTCTTTTTTGAATTAATATAATTTTTTCATTAAGTTTTTTAATTTTGTATTTAATAATTTCATGAAATTTAGCTTTTTCTAATTTTTTATCCTTAACTTTGTCGTATGCCTGAACAATTTTCTCAACTCCTCCATATGGGGTTAAAGGAATTTCAGTATGGTTGTAATTATTAAAATCGCGAATTTTTCTTCGCATTTTAATCTTTGTTTCAAATATATTTTTTTCTTTTTCGCTAATTTTTTTATGTTTAAAAGCATTTTCAACGAAATTCAGTTCTTGTAATTCAATCTCATTGGGATTTTGACATCTACACTCTTTAAACAATTTATTAAACGTTCGCAAGAAAGTCCGTTCTTTTGTACTTTTATCTTCTATATTTTTTTTATTTGAAAAAAACATCCAAAAATCTTTGCCAAATTCCGGGTAAAAATGTTTAACAGTGCGAAATGTTCCATATAAACCAAAAATAATTCCACTACCAAATAAAAGATACTTTAAAAATTTATTTAAAAAAGATGTTTTATTTTCCTTTTTATTTATTTTTATAGAATCATTTTGTGATTTTGCTATTTGTGAATGGTTATATTGAATAGCCCGCTTTTCATCCTGACAAAATGACGGATGGTATGTACAAAGATTTGGATTGTTACATAAGTTAAAATTATTCATCTGTGCTTGTTAAAAAGACCTATACATATATAAAACATAAGCAAAATAAAATTTTACATAATTTCAACTTATATTAAATTTTCTTTACAATGAAATTATGACTTATATTCCTTTTCGAAACCAAATAATGAAGAAACGCTTTCATCATCATGGATTCTTGAAATTGCTTCACCAAGCAAAGGAGCAACACTTAATTGTTTAATTTTTGAAGGCAAATTGTCAATATCCAAAGGAATTGTATTGGTTACGATAATTTCCTTTATTGGTGCATTTTCAAGTCTAGTCAAAGCAGGGCCTGAGAAAACAGGATGCGCTGCGCAAACATATACATCTTTTGCACCGTTTTCCTTTAATACACGTGCTGCTTCACATATTGTTCCCGCTGTATCAATAATATCATCGAACATTATGCATATTTTATCTTTGACATCACCTATAACATGTGATGCAATAGCTTCGTTATGTCTGTCACGACGTTTATCAATAATAGCAAGTGAACAATTAATTTCTTTTGCAAAATATCGAGTCCTTGGTACACCACCAGTATCTGGACTTACAGCAACTATATCAGAAACAGGTAAATTAAGATTCTTAATATAATCTACAAGAACAGGTGTTGCAAAAATATGGTCAACCAATATGTTAAAAAATCCCTGAATTTGACCTGTGTGCAAATCCATAGCCAGAATTCTATCAGCTCCTGCTGTCGTCAAAACATCAGCAACCAATTTTGCTGTTATAGCTTCACGTCCAGATGTTTTTCTATCTTGTCTTGCATATCCATAGTATGGTATAACAGCAGTTATTGTTTTTGCGCTAGCACGTTTAAACGCATCAATTATTATCAGTAACTCTACTAAATTTTCATTAACCGGGTTACATAATGGTTGTATAACAAAAACATCATCGCCGCGGATACTTTCTTGAACCTGAACATATATTTCACCATCTGCAAAATTTTTGACTATCATAGGTGCTATTGAAGTTCCTAAATATTTAGCTATTTCAGATGCCAGTCTAGGATTAGAACGTCCAGTAAACAGCTTAATATCGTGCGTCGGGCTTATATTTTTTTCCCGCTCAGGTAAACACATTTGCATTTCCATTTTTAATTTATACCTTCCATATTTTCTTGTTTTACTTTTACATAATTTTTTATAATATTTTCCTTTGTTCGAGTTACATACAAGGAGTCATCCAAAACATCTTTTGTAACAGTGGAATTAGCACCTACCATTGCATTTTCTCCAACACAAACAGGTGCAACCAAAACACTGTTTGAACCTATTGACGCTTTATTATGAATAATTGTTTTACTTTTTTTCTTAGTTATTGAGTTATAGTTTGCAGTTATTGTGCCTGCACCTATATTAACATGTTCGCCAATTTCACTGTCACCTACATAACTTAAATGACAAATATTTGTATTTGATTTTACACGGGCATTTTTTAACTCAACAAAATTTCCAATTTTAACATTATCTTCCAATATAACATCACCGCGCAAGTGCGAAAAAGGACCTATTTTACAATTCTTTCCTATTTTATTTTTTCCATTTATATAAACATTGGGCAAAATGACCGTATCTGATTCTATTTCAGTAAATGGAGATATCCAGGTAGTATTTTTATCATATATTGTCACGCCTTGTTCCAATAAAGTTTCAACAACTTTATTTTTAAGTATCATAGCAACGTTTGCTAAATCTTTTTTTGAATTAATCCCCAAAAGCTCAATTTCGTCATCTATTTTAAAACCACAAACTTTTAAACCATTTTTTAAAGCCCAGGCAATTATATCAGTCAAATAATATTCGTTTTGAGCATTATTACAATCGAGTTCATTAAAGGCTTGTTTAATTTTTTGCCAGTCAAGACAATAAACCCCACCATTTATTTCTTTTATTTCTTTTTGAATTGAATTTGCATCTTTTTCTTCAACTATTTTTAAAAGATTATTATGTTCATCCCGAATAATACGCCCATATCCTTTTGGATTTGCTACTTCAGTTGTCATAACAGTGACTGTACTTTGATTTTGATTATGATATTCAATAAATTCTTTTAAGGTTGATTCTTTAATTAAAGGCGCATCTCCACATAAAACAATCACATTGCCTTCAAAATCTTCAAGTTCTTTATAAGCTTTTTTAACAGCATCGCCTGTTCCCCTTTGTGGTGACTGGAGCAGACACTTTATATTTTTTAAATTATTATTACAATAGTTTTCTACAAGCGATGCTTGATGACCAACAATAATATAACTTAAATCTACAAGACTATTAATTGCATTATAAACATATTTCAATAATTCAACATCAAAAATTTTATGCAATACTTTAGGCAATTCCGACTTCATTCTTTTTCCGCATCCGGCCGCTAAAATTATTGCTTTTGTATTTTTAAAAGACATTTTAATTTAATCCACATACACGTATATTTATAATAATTTTCTCACAAAAATAATATAATGTATATTTTTTTATTAATTTTTGTAACAAACTGTAAAATATTTGAAATTATGTTTTATTTAAGGTTTTTATATATATAGAGATAGATAAATTTAATGAGAGGCATTTTGTGTCATACGCAGTTAATACAGGTACAATAGTTTATTATCAGACTCGTTTAAGCAAGTCAAACTTTGAACGCACTGAAATTAACAACCAAATACTTAAATTACTTGAGAAAAAAACCGAGCTTTCAGAACAACGGAGTCGGGCTTATTCTGGTAAAAACATTAAAATAAATAATGGCGGAACATCTTCAAGCCTTACCTGGGAAACACTTAAAAATTATAACAACAATTCTTCAAATTCACCGCTACAGCTTTATAACGTAGCTACAGGTGAAGATATTCTTGAAGGGAATCAAGACAGTTCCTCAGTAGCTGGAGATTTAATTTTTAAAGATGATAACGACGGTTCTATACTTCAGACTAACTTACTTCGCGGTGTTTATGCCCTTAAAGACATGGATGGTAACGTAGTAAATATAGAAAGCAGCGATATTTTCTCAACAAGTTACTATTCAGATTCAGAACTTTCCGCTATCCTTGCTAAAATTGAAACAGAAGAAAGTAGAATTGAAGAACAGGAACAAGAATACGAACTTCGGTTAAACGATCTTGACAATGATATAAGTTATTTAGAAAAACATATACAATCAATTGAAAAACAGCAAGAAAATGATAAAAGTTTTACATTGAATTTAAGCTCATAAATGTCATTTATAATTTTAAATTACGTTTGAAATATTCTTCGTGGTATACACCACCACCACATATAATTTCAATGACTTTTAGTAAAAATTCGCGATGAGCATCAGTTTGGTTAAGAGGAAACTCTCGGTTGCCAATGTGTCTTATTTTTATTATGGCAGGTTCTTGTTTTTCAGCAGGCACAAATAGTGAAGCAACTTCATTTTCTAAAATAAGTTGAAAATCAGGGTCAAATTCACCATTTTTTCTCATTTTTGATATATTGCCTTTGACTGCAATTATTCTTCCTGAAAATAAAGGTTCTTTACCTTCACGAAATAATGCTTGAGGTTTATCATTGCTTCTTACAGTAAAACTTATTGCATGCCATAATATGTTTAATTTTGCTGTTGTTTTATTTTTATCTATTTCGTAATAAATCTTCTGTGATGATATTCCACGTGAAGCAAATGATTGCTTTAGGTAATCAACTGTTAAATGAACATGCTCAATCATTTTTATAAACATTTCATTTGTGTTCATAACAGCATTCTGATACTCAAGAAATTGCTTGTACATATGGGTTGAAACAAGATTCATCCTCTCTTGAATAACAGACGATTTTCTTATTGTTGTTTCTAAATTATCTAAATTACTAAAATTATTGCTCAATTTTTTACATCACTTTACATAATTTATAATAGTATATTAACACACTTCTTAAAAAAATGGCATGGGATTTTATTATCATTGTTTCATTTTGTTTACAAACTACATTCATATTAGAAAATATTAGTGTATAATAAAAATTATGTGTACAAATTTTTCCCAAGGTATAGATATTGAAGAAATTATACGATTTAAAAGATATGAAACAGATTTAAACTCAAATGTTTTGAACCGTATTTTTACAAAAAATGAACTAAATTATTGCTTTTCAAAAAAAAATACTGCCCAGCATTTAGCCGCACGTTTTTGTGCAAAAGAAGCTTGCATTAAAGCTTTATTTCCGTTTGAAAATAAAAAATTTTCTTTAAAAGATATTGAAGTTATAAATAAAAATGATTATCCCCAAATTATTGTTACTGCTCATCTAAAAAATAAATATACAATAAGTGTATCACTTTCACATTCAGCAAATTATGCTGTTGCAAGTGTTATTGCATCAAAATTATAACTTATAGCTTGTCTTTAACGTTTCAGCAATTAAATTCATGCTTCCAAGCGACAATTTTTCACCACGTATATTTTCATCAATATTTAAATCTTTTAATGTTTTTCTGACATTATCTTTATTAAAACCGCTTTGTATCAAAGAATTTTTAATGTTTTTACGGCGAGATAAAAAACAACCCTTTATAACTTTTTTTAAAAAAGAATAATCATCCGATTCAACTCTAGGGTAACTTCTTACCTTAAATCGAACAAGTGCTGAATCAACTTTTGGAGATGGATAAAAAGATTTTGCCTTTATTTTCTTCAAAAACTCAACATCACAATAAAACTGTGATAATATTGACAAAAGTCCATATTCTTTATTGTTACTATTTTCACTCGCAACTATTCGGTTTGCCACTTCATATTGAACCATAAGTATTATTTCAGAAATTCTATTTCTATTTGGGTTAGTTAAATCATCTATTTCTCCAAGCAAATGTGCAATAATCGGACTTGTTATATAATATGGAATATTAGCTATAACCTTTACTTTTGGTTCATCTGTCATATCTGAAATATTTGTTTTTAAAATATCGTTATGAACCAGTTTTAAATTTGTGTTATTAACTAAAAGATTTTTCTTAAGATAATTTACTGCATCATCATCCACTTCACATGTAATAACCTTTTTTGCATTTTTACAAAGTTTTTCAGTTAAAAACCCAATCCCTGGTCCAATTTCAATGATAGTACTATCATTGATATCACAAGCAGCATTAATAATATAGTCCAGCACACTTTCATCAATCAAAAAATTTTGCCCAAGTCGTTTTTTAGTATTAAATTTTTTAGCTCGTTGTATATAATTCATCTGTATATTTATAATAATACAAACAGGTGATTTGTTTTAATTTTAAAATTTTGGTAAGCTAAATTATATGAAAACAATAATTATAAAAAAGCCTGATTTTACAAAAGAAGATTTAGTCCGGGATTATTTATATGGTGCCAAGCAGCCTCGATTATTTAAAATAGGACTTGAATATGAACGAATAACTATAAATAATAGTACAAATACAACTGCTAATTATTATGGAAAAAATGGAATTGAAAATTTCTTAAAAACATTTTCACAAAAATTTAAATGGAATCAAATTTTAGATAATAACTATTTAACTGGTCTTGAATCAAACAAGACAACAATAACGCTTGAACCAGGGGGACAGCTTGAGATAAGTTTAAAACCACAAAAAAATGTACGTGATATTGAGCATGAAATTGAACATTTGAACAATCAAATAGATGAACTATCTCAACAATTCCACTTAAGTTTCATTGAATACGGAATTAATCCATGCTGTCTTGCAAACGAAATATCGATAATACCCAAACGAAGATATCAAACAATGGCAAATCATTTAAATCTAAAAATGTCAAAATTTATGATGCGGCAAACAAGCGGTATTCAAACAGCTTTTGATTTTGAAAATGAAGCAGATGCAGCAAAAAAAATATCATTATGCACTAAACTGAGCCCAATTGTAACAGCAATATTTGCAAATTCACCAATATACAATAAACAGCTTACAAAATATAAGTCTATGCGTTCGCTTACCTGGATTTATACTGATAAAAATCGTTGTGGGCTTCTAACTGAAGACTTACTTGAAAACTTTTCTTTTAGTAAATATATAAATTATATTTTTAAAATCCCCGTCATATTTATAATGCGTGATAATAAAATTATTGAATTTGACAAAAAAACAACTTTTGACGATTTTTATAATTTTGGATACAATGGAATACAGGCAAAGAAAGAAGATTATTTATTGCATGCTTCACTTTTTTTCCCTGATGTGAGGCTAAAAAATTATATAGAAATTAGGAATCACGATTGTCAAAATGGTATCTTAAAATATTCAATAC
>USEW01000027.1 GCA_900553845.1 uncultured bacterium | reverse complement strand
AAAGGAGAATAAAAAATAAAGATAGTTGAAAATATATTACGTAATATGGGATTTTAGGTAATGTAAAACAAAAACTCATTTATAGGTGAATATTTGAAAAAATTATACGATGAGCAAAAGTAGTATTCTTGTTTATTTTAACATTTTTTGTAAATTTTTCTTAACATTTCCTTATTAAACCGGCAAATTATTCTTTTACGGTTTTTATATAAATTGAAGTTAAAATAAAATTGTTTAAAAAGATAGGAGCGTAAAATTGAAAATAAACAATTTAAATTATGGGGTACAAATGGGTACAAACAAAATAAAAAAACTAATAATATTTCTTTTGGAATACCATTTATTCGTAAAGTAGAAAAAGAAATAAAAGAAAAGTCAAGCATGGTTTCGGGATTAATAGGAGCTCCTTTAGGTTGGTTATCCGCAGCAATACATAAAAGGATAAAGGAAACTTTTGATGAACCCAGTACTCCAAGAGAACAAAAATCAAGAGAACTAGTAAATCAAATGACGACAGGGAATGCTGTAGTTGGTGCTTTATCTTCAACCATTTCTTCTTATGCACAAGAAGAAATGGTTGAAGGTATTGCTTCAATATATAGATTAAATGGAAAAGAAAAAAACGAACTTCAAAATGAATCAGGTATA
The DNA here is from genome assembly GCA_900553845.1 of uncultured bacterium. Taxonomy (GTDB): domain Bacteria; phylum Cyanobacteriota; class Vampirovibrionia; order Gastranaerophilales; family Gastranaerophilaceae; genus UMGS1477. Next base: position 13,611 of record USEW01000027.1, on the reverse strand, counting down.
CATTTTTGCCAAAATGCAACAAAAAAAACAGGTGATGCAATATCTGGTGGAATTATGTTAGCTAAAGCTTATGCTTCAAAAAACACTATTGCTAATGCCGCCAATGAAATATTAAGTGAAATCCCTGGAATTGGTAATATATTAAAATCCGGTTTATCGTTAACAGCAACTAAAATACTAGGTGAGGATGTTATAAAAATCTGTAAACGTATTGTTTCCAAAAGACAAAAAAAATTAGATGGTGTTAATAATGATATGACATATTCAGAAGCTGTACAAAAAGCATCACAAAAAAAAGATCTATATGGCAGGACTGGATTATCAGGATATCAATTTCAAGATTTATTACTACGTGGGCCTAATTCACCTTACTGGAGATATTATAATACACATAGACATATAGTTAGAACTCCATCATATATTGAACAAAAACTCTGTATTGTCTTACCTGATTCATATAAGGAAAATGTGGGATTTAAATTTGTAAACAGTCCTAATCATGAAGATTTTGATGATTATAAAGATATTTATTTGCAAATATTTGATAAGCGTTATGCAACATATGAAGAGAAAAACTCAAACAAGCTAATAACAAACTATGATGCTGCGCCTAATAATGAAGATGTTGTTATTCCATATTACTTTCCATTGTACCAAAGTGAACTTGAAGATAGTGAAATGGAAAATAATTATACAATTAATAATTTAAATTTTAAATATTATGAAATTAAATTTGCACCATTTTATACTCCATTTGGCAATATTGATGCTTTAACTGAGGAAAAATATTATTTTGAGCATGTAGATGATTATTATACATTTGACGATTATATGACTGGGGAATATTGTCAAAAAATGCAAAAAGGCATATATCAAGCATCAAGTGCCTATATATTAAATGAAAAATATTCACAGCAACTTATTGAGACTTCAATGGGTGAAGAATTTGCAAATATTCTTAATAGAATAGGAATCGAAGGAAAATCAGCTAAAGAAATAGTAAAACTAATAAATTCAAGCAAAACTCCATTAAAAGAAATAACATATATTGATGAACAAACTGCACAGAAAGTTATTGACCATTGTTATCGTATTAAAGATATTGATTTCTTTTCTTGTAAAGAAGATTATATACTAAAAATGCTTATGACACAAGAGTTTGAAATTTTAGATACAGCACCCACTTTAAAAGCCGTTATGATGAGTTCAAAAATAAGTCCAAGATGTTCTAGAGAAAGAAGTCTTGGCGTATCAAGATATGAAATAGCTTCCGGTTATTTTGGTGTTGATTGTGTTGTAGAACCTTATGAAGACATAGACAAAGATGATCTTTATACCTATAAAAAAATGGACGAAATTTTTAAAAATTTAATGTATCCTTTTGCTTTAGATGTTTTTAAAAATATAGAAACATCCTCAAAAAAAATTTTCATGTATACAAACGGAGAAGAAGACTTAACAGACTTCGGACGCTATGTTACAAAATTCTTTATGCCTGATTTATTTAAATTTATTGCTTATAAAGGATTAAATCCTGAGATTAAACCATATATAGATGAAGAAACCGGAAAAATGATTTATTTGTTAACTGATGATGAACGTGAAAATTTAAACTTAAAAAATATTGAGAGCTATAATGTAGATGATATAGGTGAGGATGCAATAAATGTTGTAAAGAAATTTGAAAAAAATCTGAAAAAAGCATTAAATGATGCATCAAAAGACAAAATAAGTAATATTTTAAAAATACGCTTAGCATATATAGATGAATTATCTGCTAGATTTTCCTCTGTTTTCGTTGAAAAGGCTAGTTTTTTATCCGAAAATAAAGATACAATAAAAGCAAAAATTAAAAAGAAAGAAGAACAATATGATTAATACAAATTTAAAATTAAATAACCATAATGTTAAGTTTTCAAAAAATGAAAAAGAAAATGAAAAAAATAAATATGTTTATTTAAAAGGCCCTATTGAGAAACCAAAAGATGCGCTTGTGTTTTCACTAAATATTGCACCTCTTTGGTTGCCACACAAAAACATGCCAAAAACATATAAAACAATGGCAGGCTTATTTACAATTATTTATGGCGCATTAATTTTTGGTTCTCCATTTGCTTCTTTTGGTATTGAGAAAAATAAGGATAAGAACAAAACGATGAATAGTGTTGCTTGGGGAACAATATTTAAACAAGTGGCAGAGATAGGTTGGACAGGTTTTTCGCTTTTCAATTGTCTTGATGATATAAAACAGTATACTCCTCCAAAACATAATAAACATTTTATTATTGCCTCGGAAGTTGTTGCAACAGCAGCTTTAATTTCAACTGTCGTCAATAATGTTTTAAGTTTTAGAAAAAATAAAAAAGAAATTTTTGAAGAAAATAATTAATAAATATAAAATTAAATATCATTATTTTCACAACACAGCTCAATAATTTCTGAAACAATAAGAATCTTCAATAATATGAATTTTTGAATTTAACTTCTTTTGCAGATCTTCAACTGTCATATCATCTAAAAAGCTTGTCGAATATGGTTTTAGCATGATTGATGGTAAAACTATATTTAAATTTTCTTGATTTTTTAACGTTGACAATATATCACTTCCAACAATCAAACCCGAGACATTAATTTCATCTCCAAAAAAATTATTCTTTACTTCAACAGGTATAATATTTAAATTTTCGATTTGGTTAAGTCTTTTAATAATAACATTAAACGCCCTCAAGCTTGACTTTGATAAAATAAAATGAAAAGTTTTTTTATCTTTAATTCTTTTTGGTAATTTTTTTTCATACCTGGCAAAATCATCTAAAATAATTCTCGTAGTTCCAACTCCATCATCAAGCTGGGCATAATGTTTATAGTATTTTTTATCAGGAATATCACTATCGGTTAAAATAAAAAACTCATCGCTTAACTGCGCAAAATTATTTTTTTTCTTTAAATTAAAATTATCTACAATTTCAATTGTTTTTTTTGCAACATCATAATCAACTTTTTTTAACTTGTTATCATCTCGATACTTTGTAATCCCAACAGGAACTATAGCAACTGATTTTACTATTTTTTTATATTTATATAAATCATTTAAAGTTTTTATTAATTCCTGATTATCATTATATCCGGGACACAAAACAATCTGACAATGTATAGGAATATTTATTTTTTTTAACCAATCAAGCTCGTCTAAAATTTTGCCGGCATTTTTATTATTTAACATTTTTTTTCGCAAGTCGCCATTTGTAGTGTGAATCGAAACATACAAAGGTCCTAAATTTAACTTTTCAATTCGCTCTTTATCTTCTTTTTTCAAATTGGTCAAAGTAACATAAGTACCCTGAAGATAGGAAAGTCGATAATCATCATCTTTAATATATAAAGTTTTGCGCAAGTTATTAGGCTGTTGGTCAACAAAACAAAAAATACATTTATTTAAACAGCGTTTTACACCATCAAAAACAGCCGATTCAAAAACAATTCCAAGTTCTTCATCGTCATCTTTTTCAATTTCCAAAACTTCAATTTCGCCTGTATTTTTTTTCTCTACTGTTAATTTATATTCGTTTGCAGCTGTTTCAAAGTTAAAATCAATTAAATCAGATAAATCTTTACCGTTAACTTGAATAATTTTATCACCCGGCTCAAGTTCAAATTCCCAGGCTATTGAATTTGGTTTAACTTCACTTATTATTGCATTCATCACCAAAGTTTTTAAACCTTTCAACATGTTTTAATAAGTTTTCAAACATACCAATTTGATATTTCGTTAAAGTTTTTTGATAAAAATCAAATTTCATATATTCATCTTCAAGTGTATTTTTAGCATCAACAATAAACATTTTTAAATTTTCAATAGCGTTATCAAGAAAGTCATTTTGCTCATCTTTGTTTGCCATTTTAAAAACAGCAAGTTTTGAATATATTTCATCCACACATACACTTGGATTAATTGACAAAGGTTTAATAAAAAGCTTTGAAAAATGTTTTAAGCTGTCTTTATTTAAATAAAAATAACTTAACTTTTTACCGCCATCAGTTAAAACTTTCTTTTCATCAATAATCTTTTTTTGAACGAGTTTTTTTAGCAGAGGATGCAATGCACCGCTAGATGGCTGAATAAAGGTACCAAATTTTTTTGTGATTTCTTTTTTTATTGAATATCCTGTTTTTTCAAAAGTGTTAAGAGTATATAAGACTAATAACTCAAGCATATTTTATTTAATATAACCCCATTTCAATAACTTTTTGTGCAAGCCGAACTGTATTTAAAGCAGCGCCTATTCTTAAGTTATCAGCAACACAAAACAGAGTAATACCATTTTTAAAACCTATACTTTTACGAATACGCCCCACATAAACAGGATTTTTACCCTCGCAATCTCGAGGTGTAGGGTAAATATAGTTATCAATATCATCAACAACTTTAACCCCATAAGCATTGCTTAAAATTTTACGTACTTCATCAACATTGACATCATTTTCAAATTCTATTTCAACAGCTTCACTATGTCCAACAAAAACAGGGACACGAACTGCTGTACAAGATATTGGAATAGAATCATCTAAGTGCAATATTTTGCGTGTTTCGTTTGTAACCTTCATTTCTTCCTTTGTATAGCCGTTTTGACAAAAAACATCAATTTGTGGTATCACATTATATGCAATAGGCTTTTTAAACGTTTTATTTTGAAAATCTTCACCTTTATTAAAGGCTTGAACATTTTCTTTTAACTCATTTATGGCTGCTAACCCAGCTCCTGAAACAGCCTGATATGTTGAGACTAGAAGTCTTTTTATTTTATATTTGTCATTTAACGGTTTCAATACAAGCATCAACTGCGATGTTGAACAATTGGGATTTGCTATTATTCCATTATGTTTTTTCAAATCATCATCATTAACTCCTGCAATTACAAGTGGAACATTTTTTTCCATTCGAAATGCAGATGAATTGTCAATATAGACACAACCTCTTTTTTTAGCTTCAGGTGCAAGTTTTAAACTTGTAGACCCACCGGCTGATGCAAGAACAATATTTACACCATCAAAAACATCATCAGTTGCTTCAACAACAGTATGTTCAAGACCATTAAACATTATTTTTTTGCCTGCGCTTTTTTTGCTTGCTAAAAATTTTATATCATTATATTCTACTTTATTTTCTTCTAATATACTTAAAATTCGACTTCCAACTACACCTGTTGCGCCCAATACTGCTAAATTAGGTTTTCTCATTAATTATATTCCTTTTCTCTTTTATTATTTTTTCTTAATTTTAATTAAAACTTAAAATATTTTCCAACCCGTAAACGAATTCCTTGTGTTTATAAACATAATCTATTGAAAGCAAAACACCTTTCATATAGCATTCTCGGTTCATTGAATCATGTCTTAAGGTCAAAATTTGTCCATTTTCACCAAAAATCACTTCCTCAGATGCTATAAATCCTGGCATTCTAACTGAATGAATCCTAACGTTTGAATCTGCTTTGGCTCCTCTGGCACCATCAATAAGCTCAACTTCTTCGCAATTTCCTTTCTCAAAATTATCTTTAACAGAAGCTATCATTTTTGCAGTTTTTATAGCGGTTCCAGACGGCGCATCTTTTTTCTGGTTATGGTGAAGTTCTATAATTTCGGCATTATCAAAATATTTTGCAGCCATTTTTGAAAACATCATCAATAAAACAGCTCCTGTTGAAAAATTTGGAGCTATTAAGGTTGAAACATGATTCTCATATGTTAAATTTTTTAACTCTTCAAGCTGCTCCTCATTCAAACCTGTTGTACCAATAACAAGATTAACATTTGAATTTAATATTTTTTTTGCATTGTTATATATACTTGAAGGCTGGGTAAAATCAACAATGACATCAACATCTTTTGACTCAATAGCATGACATAAATCAGATTCTATTTTTACATCAATTTTTTTATTAAGAACTATTTCACCAATATCACATCCGACATTAAACATATCAACGGCCAAAACAAGTTCCATAGTTTCATTATCAAAGACAGCTTTGACAACTTCACGTCCCATTTTGCCTAAAGCTCCAACAACACCCACTTTAATATTTGACAATTTAACTATCTCCTTAATTTATATATTGTAAATCATATAAATTATACATCAAGAAGGTTATTTTTCAAGCTCCTTTGTAATACCAAATTTAATTTCCAAAACATCAACCCCTAAATCATTTAATATTTTCATAGCTACACATTTTGGTTCCTGAGTAATCGCCAAAAGTAAATGTTCAGGTCTAATTTTATTTACTTCATATTCACGAGCTATTTTACTTGATAGGCTTAATACATTTTTTGCACGTTCTGATAATTTTAAATTTTTGCTTGCATAATCATCAGATGGTGTCATTAATTTTTCAACACTTGTTCTTATTTCTTTTAAGTTTACTCCAAGTTTTAAAAGTACTTTAGCAGCTATAGAAGTTCCCTCAGCCACAATCCCCAACAGAATCAATTCAGTTCCTACAATATTTTGACCTAAATTATAAGCTTCTTCGTGTGCCAAACGCATAATCGTTGTAACTTCATTCATTTGTCGTTCTATGGGTTTTATTATATTTGAAGCTATTAAATCAAAATCAACATTTAATTCCTTCATAATACGGTATGCTATACCCTTTTTTGATTTTAACAATGACAAAACAAAATGTTGGGGCATTATTGCTAAATCACCAAATTCTTTTGCAGTTTCATAAGCAACGATAAGCGTTTTTAAAGCATTCGGAGTTAAAACTATTTGTTTTTCTTCAAATTCTTCGTTTCTATTTGTTATTTCAGATAATTTATTTAAATATTTTTCCAAATTTAACCCTGTTTTATTTAACATTTGAGTCAATTCGGAACTTTTATCCTCAAGAATAGATTGCATAATCTGTTCTGTTCCCAATATTTCATAATTTGAAGCAGTTAACTTTGCCATTGCAGAATTAAAAATACTTGAATTTTTAAAATCCTCAAATATTGTTGCAAGTTCTATATTTTCATTCTTGCAATTAAGCGCAAAATCTTCCTCAGGATGTATGTTTTCAGTTTTTTTATTACGCTTAATTAGCTTGTACATCAGGGCTTTATTTTTATCAACCTCAAATCCAAGTTGAGTTAAAATATCTCTAACATAACTTTTTTCATACTCTAAAAGTGCAATAAAAATATGTTCGGGCGTAACATAACTTTGTGTAATAATTTTTGCATGAGAAATAGCATTATTTAATACACTTTTTGCATTATAACTAAATGTAACATTATGTATATTCTCTTCATTTATTTTTTTTGATTTAAGTTTTTCTTCAATTAATTCTCTCAAGTTTTGCGAATTGATATTTGCATTATTCAATATACGGCAAGCATAGCAATATTTTTGAGACAAAAATCCAAGAAGAAAATGCTCAGGATATATTTGCTTATGTTTTAAAGAACAAGCTTCAAATTGTGCTTCAATTACTACATCGACGGCAACTTGAGTAAATTTTTCAAACAAATTTTTTTCCTTATGATTCTATTTTTTTTACAATAACATTGAAAGACAAAAATTTCAATAATAAATTAGTCAAATTTGAATTATAAGTTCCATAAACTTTTCTTTAATTAAGTTGAAATTTTTATTATAACATTGTGATTTTACAACAAAAACTAAAGATAAATGTCTATCAACGTTATATTCTGCTTTATTTAATACAAAATTTCGATATATTTCTCTAATTTGCCTTTTAATTTTATTTCGTTTTGAAGCAAGTTTGATATTTTTTTTAGAAACAACAAAGCCAACTTTTGTAGGTATTTCGGATTGAGACGTTTTAATTTTTCCAATATACAACACAAAAAAATCGTTACTCACGACTTTTTTGTTTGAATATGTACTTATAAATGCGCTATTTTTAGTAAGTCTATATTTTTTACAAAGCATTATTAAGCAAGTTTTTTAGCAACTATAGCAAGTCTATGACGACCTTTAGCACGACGACGATTAATTACGCCACGACCACCAGGTGTCGCCATACGAGCACGGAAACCGCTCACTTTTTGTCTTTTTCTTTTTGTTCCCTCTAATGTTCGTCTCATTTTATTCTCCTTTATATTTATTTTTATTTTATGTTATCTTTATGATAGAATACACATGCATTTTAGTCAAATAATTATATTAGTAAAGGTAAATTTATATGAACAAAAAACTAGGTTTTATTGGTGCCGGCAAAATGGCAAATTCTATTATGAACGGTATTTTTAACTCAAAATTATTTAATAACTTTTCATTTTTTGATGTTAAAGAAAATTTAGTTGACGAAATAAAACAAAAATATAATGCCATATTTTATAGTTCAATTAAAGAACTTGTTAAAAATAACGACATTATCTTAATATGCACAAAACCTTTTATAATTAATGAAATTTTAGAGGAAATAAAAAAAGAAATAAAAAATGAAAAACTTATAATTTCAATAGCAGCAGGTGTTTCTTCACAAAAAATAGAAACAGCATTAAGTAATAATGCAAGAGTAATTCGGGTTATGCCAAATACTCCAGCACTTATAAACGAGGGCATTTCAGGTTTATGCAAAGGAAATTTTGCAAATGATGATGATTTAGATTTAGCAAAAAAAATAATGCAAAGTGTTGGCGAAACAGTTATTGTTGAAGAAGACAAAATTGATATTGTAACAGCTCTTTCAGGTTCAGGACCTGCTTTTTACTATTATATTATTAATGAACTTGCAAAATCCGCTCAAAATCTTGGGTTAGATTATGAAACCGCTTTAAAATTGTCATCTCAAACTGCTATTGGAGCCGGAAAAATGATTTTAAATGGACTTAAAAATAACATTAATGTCGAAAAATTAATCGAAAATGTCACAACAAAAGGCGGCTGCACAGAAGTTGGCAATAGTGTTTTATTAAATAGCAATATAAGTGATATATTAAACAAAACAATTATTGACACTGTGGATAAAGCTAAAAAATTGGGTTAATTTTTTCTTTAAGAATTTGCAGGGTCTTCATTGCAGAATCTTAAATTGTTGTTGATTAATGCATACCAATATGTCTTATTATCTATTTTTAGATGATTATCATCTTCTGGTTCTGCCACAAGATAATCAATAAAATAACTGTCAGGCTCTGTGATAGACTTAAGTTCTCCAAAACCTAGCGTATTTACATTTTCTACATTATGCATTTCGTTATCATCACCTCTGACATATACGTTAGATAAAGATTCACCGGCTTTTGCAGATATTTTAAAATCGTCTAAAACATAATTATTTTCACCTTCATATTTAATAAAATTAAAATAAACACGGTTAACATTACCTAAATTATTATTCATCTGCGCAAATTTAACACCTTTGACAGAGGAATTTTGGGTTGTGCAAGGTGTAACAGTTATTGTATATGCGTTTAAATCAGCCATTTCTTGAATTTTAAATTTATTATTGTTTATAAATTCAGGATTTATATAACTTTCAGCCAAGGATATTCTGTCACATCCATAAGCTTTAAACTCTATTAATTTGTTTATAAGTCTTAATTTAATATTTGTTTGAAAACTAGATAAGCTTTGTTCATTATCCAAAGTATTGATTATTAGCTCAGTATTTTTTTGCAAATATTGGTCATTTAAAGCTGCAACTTTATGTCTCAAACCAGCAATTTGTGCACGATTGTCTCTTTTGATTCTTTCTTGTGCATTTATGAACTGTAAAAAACGTATAAATCTCTGTCTGTTTCTTAAAACATTAAACTCTCTTAACCTCCTTAACATGTTTTGAGCGGGGTTATTTAATTTTTTGTGAAAATCTTCAACATAATTACATTTGCTTATACCAAAACTAATGTTGTTTTTTAAAGTTTGAACACCATATTTTGAAAGAACATGTTCGTTTTTTAAAGTTATATTTAGGAAATTATTAGTTTCACTATAAACTTTTTCTTTATTTTTTTTGTTTTGATAAATTGGTTTTGTATTGTTTTGGCTAATCGTTAAATTCATTTTATATCTCATTTTTACCTTACTATTAATATAGCACAAAATCAAATATTGTCAACTGATACTTATATAATTTTCCACAAATAAGTCCAAAATATAGACATAATGTCATTTGGAATTTATTTTGTAGCCTTGTCGTTTGTAATAATCTCAACACAATAAGCTTAAGATTTAGACTCATACAAATCACTTATGCTTGTGGTTTACTTTATAATTATCCATTTTTAGTGTAAATAGAGCTATATACACCCTTTTTAACATATTTCTTAAAAAAACTTGTTATGTATTTATACTTATGTTAAATTTTTAATTAAGAAATAAAAAAATACTAGAATTTGCTAAGTGTCAACCATTGTGTTTTAATGACAGTGATTGTGACAATTTAATAAAAAAATTAATTTGGAGAATAAATAAAAAATGACAAAAATTGAACGACAAAGACCAAAAGAACAGGATAAAAATGTAAGACGTAATAATTTTGAAGCTGTTGAAAATAATCTTCTTCCTGACCAGGCTAGACTTGAAGCTTCACGTTGTTTAAACTGCAAAAATCCACGTTGCGTTGAAGGTTGTCCTGTCAACATAAATATACCTGGATTTATACAAAAGGTAAAAGAGGGCGATATTGAAGCAGCAGGCGAAATTATTCGTGAAACATCCATGCTTCCATCAGTTTGTGGTCGTGTTTGTCCTCAAGAACGTCAATGTGAAGGCAACTGTGTTTTAGGTATTAAAGGTGAAAGTGTTGCAATTGGTGCATTGGAACGATTTGTAGGTGATAATACAAAGTCAAAAGAATGCAAAATTATACCAAGCGGTAAAAAAGTAGCAATAATTGGCTCAGGCTGCGCCGGTATGACTGCTGCATGTGACTTACGAAAAGCAGGGCATGATGTTACCGTCTTTGAAGCATTGCATAAACTGGGCGGGGTTTTAAGATATGGCATTCCTCCATTTCGTCTACCACGTACGGTTTTGAATCGTGAAATAGACAATTTAAAAGAATTGGGGGTAAAATTTGAGAAAAATGTCGTTGTTGGAAAATCAATTACTATAAACCAGTTAAAAGATGACGGATTTGATGCAATATTTATATGTTCAGGGGCAGGGTTGCCTAAAATGCTTAATATTAAAGGTGAAAACTTAAATGGTGTATATAGTGCAAATGAATTTTTAACCCGTGTTAACTTGATGCATGCAAATGATGAAAATTCTCCAACCCCATTGAGAGTTGGCACAAAAGCTGCTATTATAGGCGGAGGAAATGTCGCAATGGATGCAGCACGCACAGCTGTTCGTGTCGGGTTTAAAGAAGTTTATATTGTTTATCGTCGTACAGAAGCTGAATTGCCTGCACGTTTGGAAGAAATTCGTCATGCTAAAGAAGAAGGTGTAGTATTTAAACTTTTGCATTCTCCACATAAAATTATTGGAGAAAATGGTTATGTTAAAACATTGCAACTTGAGGTTATGGAATTAGGTGAGCCTGATGAATCAGGTCGTCGTCGCCCTATTTCAACAGGTGAAATTGTTGATATGGATGTTGATACGGTTATTGTTGCGTTGGGGACAGGACCTAACCCTATCATTCAATCTTCAGCAAATGATGAAGGGTTGGATTTGAATACTGACAAACGCGGTTATATAATTATTGATAAAGAAACAGGCAAAACATCAATTGATGGTGTATATGCTGGCGGAGATGTTGCGCCAAACGGTGAATCAAACGCTATAAATGCTATGGGTGCTGGAAAGCGAGCTGCTAAAGCAATAAATGAATACTTAAAAGAATGCAAATAACAGGCGGTATTTTTAACGGACGAAAAATTATTGCTCCAAAATCTTTATCAGTACGACCAACTTTATCTAAAACCCGTCAAAGCGTTTTTAATATTCTCAATAGTTTGATTGGACATTTTAATGATAAAAGTTTTTTGGACATGTTTTCAGGCTCCGGAATTATGGGACTTGAAGCATTATCAAGAGGTTTTAAAGATGTTGTTGCTATTGAAAATGACTTTAAGACAGCAAAAATAATTCAAGAAAATTATAAAAACTTAGGTCTTACGCCAAATTTATTTATTAAAAATTCTTTAAATATAAATTATAATCAAAATTTTGATGTAATATATGCAGATCCTCCATATTTTAAAGGACTTTATCAAAAAATTATTGATAAAGTTAAAAATGATAACCTATTAAAAGATGAAAATTCGATTTTAGTACTTGAGACAGGTGTTAATGTGACAATTGATTTTGGTTGTTACGAAATTTTAAGTGAGAAAAAATATTCCGACACAAAAATTATCTTCTTAAAACTTAACATTTAAGCTAAAAATAGTGAATATCATGTTAAAATCCTTTAAAATAGTAATATGGACATCATAAAATTGATTAGGGACTTTAATTTTGACGAGGAACAAATGCGTTTTGTTGAATATTTGCGAAACGTTGAGGATGTTTTATATTGCGAAGAAGAAATAAAAAACAGCCAATATTTAAGTCAATATTATAAATCAAAGCATGAAGATTTAAATATTTATAACAACACTATGCCTGGGGCTTCGCCAAAAAGGCTTGAGATGTAGAATAATTTTACATTTATTTACCTAAATAGTAACAATGTTATAACATTATAGTAACCCGTAACTTTTTTTAAATGGTATGCTAATTATCATAAAAATAAAGTTAAGGAGAAATTTGTAATGTGTAAAGTAGTTGTTGATGAAGTTTTTATTGAAAAAATGGACACAATGGCAAATATTTATAGTCGGGTAAAAAGTTTATCTAAAATTTTATTAAGTTGTATTTATTATGGACTTGATAACGATTTGGATATTAGAGATATTGAATCTTTGTGTATTATTTTAAATAACGAACTTAAATTATATAGTGAAAATATGGAATATGTACATTTAAAACTCGGTTTATAAAGAATTGAAAAAAATTATGCTCATATTATATTTATAAAATAAGATTTTATCTAAAGAATCTCAAGCCGGGAGTCAAAAATGTCAAGTAATTTAGCTTTATTTTTCTCATTTATAAATATAATTATATTTGGAATACTTATGCTGCATATTGCCACAGAAGGTGATATAAAATCTCTTTTTAGAAAAAATAATTTTTAAAAATAGCAGTACTATAAACTAATCTACTAAATAATATGCAACCCATTTAAGGTGTGAACAATTATCATTGTCTTGTATTACGCATGTTTTGGAACCACAGCAACTCCGTTAAATTTTCACAACCAGACAAAGCCAAACGCGAATCCACTCTTTTATATTTCCTTTATGTTTAAAGCGTTTCGCCTGTTGTTCTAACTTTTATCGTTTTTAAGATTAATGTTTTATTCACCATTTGCAAGACCCTAAAACAAGTTCAGGGTGACAACATTGGTAAAATAAAGTTTAGCCATACAAGGTTTACCTCCTTCAACTTGACTATTCTTAAATATAATATGTAATTAAGCGGAGCATAAAGCTAGATAAGCTTACTTAACCTTTATAAACTATCAAAGCTTATTTTATTACACCAAAAATATTTATAATTATAAAATATATATAAACTTTACTTCTTCAATAAAACCTATTAAA